>JAQTYP010000448.1 GCA_028688235.1 Methylomonas sp. | reverse complement strand
GTCGGCCCGAAGTCCCGAAGTATGGGTCAGTAACTGGCGCAGCGTGATCAGTTGTTTGCCGTTTTGGCCGAACTCGGGCCAATAGGCGGCGGCAGGTTTATCCAATTGCAATTGGCCGCGTTCCACCAGTTGCATCGTGGCCGTCGCCGTCGCCACGACCTTGGTCAATGAAGCCAGATCGAAAATCGTATCGGCCGTCATCGCCTCGGGCTGAGGTTTAATGCGCTTATGACCGAAGGCCTTGCGGTAGACGATATCACCTTTATGGCCCACCAACATGACGGCTCCGGCCAGATGCCCGGCGGCGATTTCCAGCCGGGCGGCCTCCGCCAGCGCGGAGAAACGCGGATTGTCGATGTCGGCCGCGGGGCTATCCGGCAGGACCGGTCTCGCGTTTAACGAATCGACGCTGCGGGCACTTTCCGAACTACGGGTTTCCGGCAGTCTGCGTGAACAGGCACCAATGCCCATGATCAATATCAATCCTAAAAGCGCAAGGACGGCAACGGGGAGATGAAAAGCAGTATTTCGAGTCAACATTATCACTAACCAATCAGTATCGAGTAATCCCTTTTCCGACCCGAAAATCGCCCCCAAGTTTCGATGTCTTCAATGCACTTGAGAAAAAACGCCGGAAGGATAGACGTTGCGTGGATTCCAGAACATCCAGCCACTGGCTCCGAAGTCTTCCGCCGCCTTGATCTGCTGCCGCATTCTTTCTTCCTTGAAATCGCCGCTGCGGAATGCGTAGTCGCGAAAAGCCTGCAGCCACGGCCGAAAACGCAAGGGCGACGCCCCGGTGCGCTCGGCAGCCTTTTTCAATGACAAGTAGACGATTTGATAGGGATGCTGAACCGGATTGCGGTATTTGGGAATACCCAGATGATAACCCGACGGATAAAGCATGGGTGAAACCACGTCCACCGCCTGAGTAATCGGCAGAATCTTTTGGCCGATGTCGGTGTCGTTGCTGTTCCACGGCACATAGCCGAAGATGTCGGCGGCTACCATGACGTTATGCGGTGCAAGCTCCTGGTAGGCGGTTTGCAGGAATCGGCTGATGGCCTCCGTGCGTTTGTCTTCGGTGGCAGTTTCGGAAAATACGCCTTGCCGGGTGTCGGGGAAGCGCACATAGTCGAACTGGACTTCGTCGAAGCCGAGTTCCGCAACGGCCTTGGCGATGGCGATGTTGTAGTCCCACACCTCGCGGCTGAAAGGATCGACCCAACGCAGTTTTTCCCTATCCAAATAAATGCCGCCGCCCCTGGTCCTGACTGCCAGTTCCGGCTTGGCTCTGGCCAACACATCGTCCTTGAATACCACGATGCGGGCGATCAGATAAAGATTTTTTTCTCTAAGTTCCGTCACCCGCGCCTTCATGTCTTTGATCAGTAGGGTGTTTTGCGCACCGATTCGTTCGGCCAGCGGCACATCGACCTCGAACGGAATAAAGCCTCTATCGCCCTTGACGTCGATGACCAACGCATTCATATGGTTTCTTTCCAGGGTTTCCAATGCCGCTTCTCTGAGTTTGGCGCTGGCGATGCCGTAGACGGTGAGGTACAGCGCCTTGACCGAAAACGGCGTCAGCCCGATGTCCGCGGCCGACTCCGTTAATTCGGTCGCGGCAATTTCGCGCTTTCGATAACCCGGCGCCCTTAGCTTGAGGCTATCGCCGGTGGCATCCAGCCGGAACAGGCCTTGATGATCGGTCCGTACCACGCTATCGCCCACCGTCACCGCCGCCGCCTCTATCGGCAAACCGGTAGCAGCGTCCGTCACCCTGCCTTCGTAAGCCGAAGCGCCGGTGATCCAAGCCATGGTCGTCAGTAAAATGCCAAAACGGCCCAGTCGGTTGTTCATGCCTTTTCCCGTTGTCGATTAGTCGTCCCGGCAAGGGTGCCGGCATTGAATTAACTTTCTTTTCGTCGCGGCGCGACCACTAATGATGGTGGCAAAGCCCTTGACGCCGTCGGCGTTGACCATCAAGTACCGCGGCTGGGACATCAGGTTTTCATCTATGGCGGCGTGGCGTCTGTCTATGCTGAAAGCGCAGACGTAGCCGGCATTTTCGGCCGCCTTTGCCAAGTCGTCATCGTAGATACCAAAAGGCCAGGCCAATAAATCGACGTTAACGTCCAGCTTACTCTCCAGAATAGCCTTGGATTTTTCCAGCTGCTGTTTGACGAACGCTTGATAGGCGTCGGCGCCAAGCTTTTTCTTTTCTTTCTTGAAGTTCGGGCTCCATAGCGTGTGGGACTGGATATCGAACAATCCCGTTTCCTTCAACGAAGTCAGCTGCGCCCACGTCAAAGCGTAAGAGGCGTTGGAAATGGCCGACGGATAAATGAACAACGTCACCGGAATTCGGTGACGGCGCACGATAGGCAGCATTTCGGTATAAACCGATTTATGGCCGTCGTCCGCCGTAATCACGACCGATTTGGCGGGCGGTGGCGGGCCGTTTCCGCGCAGATAGTCGACCAAGGTTTTCAACGGAATGACGCTGTAGCCATTGTCGGCCAACCAGCGCAACTGCGCCTCGAATACGGCCGTGGTCACCGTCATGCTGTCGGCTACGGCCGGGCCGAAGCGATGGTAATTCAAGACCGGAACGCCAATGCTATCGTTTGCGCCCGCAATAGGCGCAGTGAGACATAACAGCCCGAATACGATACTGATTATCGACTGGCGTAGATTCGACATCTCCGATCTCCGTTATTAGCTACTAACCAGGCTTATCGCCCAGGTGTTTGGTAAATTGGCCGCCGCCAAGCCTACAAGGATGTATTGACGGCGTCCTGTCAAGCGAGTCACCGAACCTCCACAACACTTATAGTTTCTAGAAGTTATTTTGTGCATATTCCTAAGGAAAAATTTTTGCGAGTTAGGAATACGGGAGAAACCAATTCGACAACGGTGCGAATTCATTAGTACAACGTGGATAAATCCGCACGCCTATCACTTGAACAGGTTAGTTCATGATTATTCCTTAGCGACGAGTATAGACCTAGTTAATTTTCGACCGGCGTCGACATAATTGTCCACCGGCAAAAGATTGGTCGCTCATCGGCCTGCTTCCCACCAAAACCCGGCAAACTTCGGCAAACTTCGGCAAATTGACTCGCAACCCGTTAAAATAGCCAGCCAAATTATTCAGCGCGAGTTGTCGATTCCAATCCTTCAACCCCGCCTAAACAGGCTTTGGAATTCTATAAACCGCTTAACGAAATCATCATTCACCTTTGGAGACATTCATGTCAGACATCGAAATCGCCCAACAAGCCAAGATGCGACCCATCATAGCTCTGGCCGGCGAAAAATTCGCCATTCCCGCCGAGCA
>JAQTYP010000447.1 GCA_028688235.1 Methylomonas sp. | reverse complement strand
GCCGGTGCAGCCTGTACGAGAGCTTTTTGTTTGCTGCCGATTTCCGGCAAGCCCAAACTTTTCCAGGCGTCGTAATCTTGCCAGGCCGGATATTTGCCTTGCCAGAATTCCTTGGTGAAATAAGGCGCCAAACTCATACCATGCACTTCCGGTATGCCTTTATCGTTCAAGAAACCTTTGTAAACCACCAGACTGATGTCCCCGCCTTCGCCTATGCCGTCGGTCGTGAAGGATTTTTCGACATGGTCATGGAACATCCAGACCCCCTGACCGAAACTGTTCAAGCCATCGTCGACACCGCTAAGCTCCAAATCCAAGCGTTGAGCCGGCACCATGCCGTGCACGTCGCGCTTGATATAGCTGGAAGGGCCGTTGTCGACGCCGTCGTAATGCGTCACCATAGGCTTATGTCCATGGATGTGCATCGCAAAGGCTTCTTCGTGGCCGTTCAATATCCGCAATTTGACCTTTTTGTTCTCTTCCATCAGGATCAGCGATTCGCGCAAGGTGTAAGGAAAAGAACGTCCGTTCAGCATGAAATAATCCGGCTCGGCATCGGTGATGTCGTATTCCAGATTCAAACGCTTGCCGAGCAATCGCGGATCATTGGCCGAACGCGCCATCAAATGCAGTTCTTTGTCTGCCGATTGGTAATGTAAATCGTATTCCCCCGCGTATTTTTCCTTCACCGCTACCGATGGATGGCGAACCTGGCCGTTGCCGACGTTGAACACCTGAACCCAGTTGTTCGGGCGATTTTCCTCTACGACGAAAATGCCCTGCAAGCCCATGGGGATATGCACGTGCGGCTGCACGTGGCAGTGATAGTACATCGTACCCGCTTGCCGCGGCTTGATCACATAGGTTTTGCTGCTGCCCGGCATCACGTCCATTTGGCTGGTCTGACCAACCCCGTCGTTGCCTTCGCCGCTATGATCCATGAAGGGATGGTCTATGCCGTGCAAATGTATCGAGTGCGGCAAATAATGACTGTTTTCCAACACCAACCAGACGACATCGCCCTGCTCGACGCGAATGGTCGGGGAAGGAGCGCGCAACAGTGGATTGGCGATGGGTTCATATAGACTCAAGGTGGACATATCGCGGGTTTTGGGCGCGAAAACCCAGAACGTCGGCTGTATGCCGGGAGCGATGTCGAAGGTTGTGGTTGGTTCGCGCATATCCGGCGAATGACCATTGAGTTCGGCAATTTCGAGCTTGATGATGTAATGATCGGGGTCGCCGTCACCGTCCATATCGTTGCCGACGGTAATGGCGTCCGCCGCCAGCTGAGTCTGCATCAGCGTGGCCATCGAAACATTGTTCGTACCCTTGACGAATGCAGCAATGTCGGCGGGATTATCAGGGTTGCACATCCTTGATTCCTGAATCTCCACCCCGTCTATCACCTGTGCATCGCGCCATTTCGGATCGACGAAATCGGAGCACACTTCTTCTGCGACCCCCAATTTGACATCGCTGGAGACCGGCAACTTGCTGGCGACCGCGTTTGCCAAAGGCGGTATCGGCAGCAACATGGCCCCACACAGAAGGGGAAGTACTTTTTTATGCATAGAAAGCCTCATAAAAATTCACGCTGAGTTTATCGGATGGCAAAAACGTGTCCTATATCAGGAAATCTTACCATTGTAACCAGAGCCCATGGGTAAAGTACCGAAAATATTTTGAAAACGAGCGTTCAGCAAGCCGGATCGCTTGGGCGTGATTCAAATTGAAGCGTTTGTCATTTTGCGAATTAGCAAACCGCGAAGCGGAAAGATACCGAAGACATGCAGTTTATCCCCTTATACCGGCCCTAGCATCGTAGCTTTTCCGGAGGTGGGCGCGGCAGGGGAAGGGAAAGCAAGAAAAGTCGTATATGGTCCGCCCGTATTGCAAGAAAAAATTCGCCAGTGACATAAAGAAAATATTGCGCCCATATATACGGCCTATAGTTGAGGCTTAAATAGCCTCTGGCCCTGATGAACTCCGCGCTTTCCGACCTCATCAAGTCTACGGCTTCTAAAGAGCCCGAGACCCCGGCAGGTTCTATGGAATGCAGGTGTTACCTTTTATGCCATCACGTGAACTTTATCTCCGCAATTCGTGCTGATCGGTTATGTTTTTCAGTTAAATTCGCTTCTGTAGCCGGCTAGTTTCGGGCAAGTCAAGGAGGAACGCAGGCGCTAGCGCCGAGTAGATCCTTGATCTGCCCGAAACCAGCATTACCCTTTGGGCAGCCCCCCCCCCCTACGTCAGCGCATGTTGCAACCTTGATAACCGAGGGTGGTCGTTGCTGTAGTGCCCGGCAACTGGCTGTTGTGGCTGGTCAAACGGCCCAGCGAGATAAGGTGCGCACCCGAATAGGTTGTGCCGAGCCAGCGGCAAGTCGCAAACGTTCGCGACAGATACGCCACCTTGCGTCGGCACATCTTATCGGCCATCAAGTTTAGCGTACGTTATCGCGTTCAACGCAATGTGGTTTTGCGGGTTAAAAAACTGATTGATTGCATACGGCTATGCCGTATACTTGGATCATGAAAACCGTTTGTGAAACAGAAGTTTTTATTCGTTATGCCAAGGAAGTTTGGACCGATTTAGAACGCGCCGAGTTTGTGGTTTGGATTACGGCAAATCCTTTAGCAGGTGATGTCATTCCAGGCGCCGGAGGTTGTAGAAAAGTACGGTGGAGCAGAACCGGCATGGGCAAACGCGGTGGTGTTCGAGTGATTTATTTCAACGGCAATGATGGTCGAATCTGGCTGTTAATCGCTTACGCAAAAGCAAAATTCGATAATTTGCCCAGTCAATTTCTGGCGAAGCTAAAAGAAGAGGTGGAACGTGGATAAAGAAACAATACAATTTCAAGCAGACTTGCTTGAATCCGTACGGTCAATGAAAGCCAATAAAGCCTTAGAGACTACAGAGGTTGAGGTTTCCGAAATCGCCGAGGCGCGCAACACAACCGGGTTATCGCAAAGCCGGTTTGCCGATCTCATGGGCGTATCGGCAAGAACACTGCAAGACTGGGAACAAGGCAGACGCAAGCCGTCGAAAGCCGCGCAAACCTTGCTGAAATTAGCCAAAAAACATCCAGAGGTGTTGTTGGAAATCGCTGGATAAGCCCATGTCCACCAGCACCGTTTCACACACAACCGCAGCCAGGCCGTGCGCCTGCCCGCCGGCATGCGATTTCCCGACAGCGTCAAAAAATGGCCGATCGGCTCGGGGTAACGGGATTGCGCCCGTCACCTCTGCCACACCACCGGACATGCGGTTTTCCGCATCCGGCGGTTGAACCCAGTGACCTTACGCGGCCACAAAATCTGATGGAAGCCATAATC
>JAQTYP010000446.1 GCA_028688235.1 Methylomonas sp. | reverse complement strand
AGTCGATGGGCTCGATGTAGATCGCATCGGCCATGTCCGGATCGGTCATGATAGTGGCAGGATTGGAGTTGACCAGGATCACCCGGTAACCCTCTTCGCGCAAAGCCTTGCAGGCCTGAGTGCCGGAGTAGTCAAATTCGCAGGCTTGGCCGATGACGATCGGCCCGGCGCCCAGTAATAAAATCGATTTAATGTCGGTTCTTTTTGGCATAGGACTCTGTATAAAACTTAAGCGGGACGGGACTGATTCATCAGCGCGATGAAGTCGTCGAACAAGGACTCGACATCGTGCGGACCCGGACTGGCTTCCGGATGCCCCTGAAAACTAAACGCGGGGCAATCGGTGCGCTCTATGCCTTGCAAACTGCCGTCGAACAACGAATGGTAAGTCGCACGCAAATTGGCCGGCAAACTGTCGGCGCTAACGGCAAAACCGTGGTTTTGACTACTGATCATGACCCGACCGGTCGCAAGCTCCTGAACCGGATGGTTGGCGCCGTGGTGGCCGAATTTCATTTTCTCGGTTTTCGCGCCACTGGCCAAGGCTAGCAATTGGTGCCCCAGGCAGATACCGAACACCGGCACCTTTTTCTCTAAAATGGCCTTGATCGCCTCGATTGCGTAAGTGCAGGGTTCCGGGTCGCCCGGACCGTTGGACAGAAATACGCCGTCCGGCTTCATCGCCAGAACTTCCGCCGCCGGCGTTTGCGCCGGTACGACCGTCACCCGGCAACCACGATTGGCCAACAGACGCAGAATATTGCGCTTGACGCCGAAGTCGTAAGCCACGACGTGGGTTTGCAAATTAGGCGCTTCGGTATGCCCTCTTCCCAGCTGCCAGGTATTTTGGGTCCACTCATAGGCATTGGAGGTCGTAACCTCTTTCGCCAAGTCCATGCCTTGCAGTCCCGGAAAACCGGCTATGGCTTTTTGGGCTGTATCGATGTCCACCGTTTCACCGGCCATGATGCAGCCGCGCTGCGCGCCTTTGTCGCGCAGCAATCGGGTCAATTTGCGCGTATCGATATCGGCAATCGCCACGACGTTGTTATCGCGCAGATAATCCGACAAGGTTTTCTGTTTACGCCAACTGCTGGCCAGCAACGGAAGATCGCGAATCACCAGACCGCTGGCATACACTTTTTCCGATTCGTCGTCTTCCTCGTTGGTCCCGACATTGCCGATATGTGGGTAGGTCAATGTGACGATTTGGCGAGCATAGGACGGATCGCTGAGTATTTCTTGATAGCCAGTTAACGCCGTATTAAAAACCACTTCCCCTACGGAACAGCCGTCGGCACCTATAGCAATGCCGTGAAACGCCGTGCCGTCTTCCAATACCAGTAATGCAGGTTTATTCAAGATTGGCCACCTTAGATGTAGAAAACGGGATGAGCCTGACGACTGATCCCGTTCCAGTGTGATAAAAACTGCGCTAATTTTACGAAATTATGCCGATTTGGTCATTAACAATTTTTCAGTCCTAACACATCCTGCATATCGTAAAGACCAGGGGCTTTGTCTTCCAGCCAAATCGCCGCCCTCACCGCACCGTTGGCGAAGGTCATACGGCTGGTGGCTTTGTGGGTAATTTCGACCCGCTCGCCCTCGTCGGCAAACATCACCGTATGCTCTCCGACGATGTCTCCTGCACGGATCGTCGAAAAACCGATGGTTTTGCGGTCGCGCGCGCCGGTTTCGCCTTCGCGGCCGTAGATAGCACAATCCTTGAGATCGCGACCCAGCGTCTTGGCGACCACCTCGCCCATACGCAAAGCCGTACCCGACGGCGCATCGACTTTATGCCTATGATGGGCTTCTATCACTTCGATATCGATGTAATCGCCCATGACTTTGGCGGTCGTTTCCAACAGTTTCAGCGCAAGATTGACGCCGACACTGAAATTCGGCGCGATGACGATAGATATATCCTTGGCCACTTCGGCTATCGCGGCTTTTTGAGCATCGCTATAACCGGTTGTACCTATGACGACTTTCTTTCCTGCCTGTCGACAGAGCTCGATGTAATTCATCGATGCCTCCGGACGAGTGAAATCGATCAACACGTCGAATTGATCGACCACGGCAGCCAAGTCCGTCCCCACCGGCAAACCCAATGTTGAAATGCCGGCCAGCTCTCCTGCATCCTTACCGACAGCCAGACTTTCAGGACGGGATACCGCCACCGTCAATTCCGCCTGTTCGGTCAAGGCCGCCGCTTTGATCAAACACAATCCCATGCGGCCGGACACGCCGACCACGGCAATTTTCACCATGATTTATCCCGTCAATTTATCGAAAAAGCTTTTAACGCCGTCCATGAAACTATGTTCTTGCGGACTATGTTGCTTACCGCCGCCACTCAATGAAGCCTGTAATTGCTCGATCAAGGATTGCTGTTCCTTGGTCAAACGCACCGGCGTCTCGATCTGTACCCGGCACAATAAATCGCCTATCGCCCCGCCGCGCACCGGCTTGACGCCCTTACCACGCAAGCGAAACAACTTGCCGGTCTGGGTTTCGGCCGGAATCTTTAATTTGACCTTGCCGTCCAAGGTCGGTACTTCCAGTTCGCCCCCCAAACAGGCGGTAGGAAAACTGATAGGCACTTCGCAATACAGATTAGCGCCGTCTCGGGTAAAAATAGCATGATCCTTGACCTGTACTTGCACGTACAAATCACCGGAAGGCCCGCCATTCATGCCGGCCTCGCCCTCGCCTGCCAAACGTATGCGGTCCCCGGTATCGACGCCAGGCGGCACCTTGACATTCAGTGTTTTGGTTTCCTGAACCCGGCCCTGGCCGTAACATTTTGGGCATGGATCTTTGATCTGCTTGCCGGTACCTCGGCAGGTCGGACAAGTTTGCTGCACCGAAAAGAAGCCTTGCTGCATCCTGACTTGGCCATGACCGTGACAAGTAGTACACGTCACAGGACTGCTACCCTTTTTCGCTCCTGAACCGCTACATTCGCCGCAAGTGACCAACACCGGCACTTTGACGGTTGCCTCGGTACCGCCGACAGCTTCTTCGAGAGTCAATTCCAGGTTGTATCGTAAGTCAGCCCCGCGCTGCACGCTACTGCGCTGCTGGCGTCCTCCGCCTCCGAAAATGTCCCCGAACACATCGCCGAAAATGTCACTAAAGCTTTCCGCACCGCCAAATCCGCCGCGTCCGCCCATGGACGGATCGACGCCGGCATGACCGAACTGGTCGTAAGCCGAACGCTTCTTAGGATCAGACAAAATCTCGTAGGCTTACTTGATCTGCTTGAATTTCTTCTCGGTCGCTTCGGTATTGTCCTTGTTGCGATCCGGATGATATTTCATCGCCATCTTGCGATAGC
>JAQTYP010000445.1 GCA_028688235.1 Methylomonas sp. | reverse complement strand
CCGCCAAACTGTCGGCCAAGCGCCAATGGCCATAGGCGCTCGCCCACAGGGCGCCTAACAGTAAAAAACCAATAAAACGCCGGCACCAATGGCAAAACAACACCGCCATCACAAGCAATGTAAAGTATTCCGTCGCGGTCGGCAACCTTGCCCAATGTTGAACGACGCCCATGCCGAGCAGAAAGGCAAGCGTAACGCCGTTCACCAATTCATCATCCGCAAACAGCCGCAAAGCCATCGAGACTTCGAGCGCTGCAAGACCGCCTGATAAACGGTAACATAGCCCGCTTTTCCGCCATCTTGACTTCTGCCGATAGCCGCATGCCTTTTCAATACCGTCGCATCCTTAATCGAACCATATGGCTTCGCGTTCATGTTTATTTAGCCTTGATTTTCGGTCCTTTGTTTGCCTTGATCGGCTCGACGGGCAGCTTGAGCCTATATCGCGAAGAAATCGATGCACTGTTGAATCCCGAACTCGTTATCGAACAACCGGAAGGTCAGCCTTTATCGCTGGACAAGATCTTGCTGCAGGTCCGTAAAGCTCACCCAAACCGCCACGGCGCATGGACCCTGGAAATGCCGAATACCGAAAACGGCGTCATCACGGCCTGGTTCGACAAGCCCAAGGAGAGTGTAGACGAGTTCTATGCGCCGCTGATGGTGGCTGTCCATCCTTATACCGGCCACGTCATCAGCAGCCGCTTTTGGGGCCGGACGCTGACCACCTGGGTATCGGACCTGCACACCCAACTCAACAAGGGAGCCGGCGGACGAAATGCGGTCGCCGTACTGGCGCTGCTGCTTTTCGTATCGGCGGCCAGCGGTCTATATCTTTGGTGGCCCGGATTAGGGGCTTTGTCTCGAGCATTTCGAATACGCCAAAACAGCGGCCTGATGCGCTTTATGATGGATTCCCATCGACTATTGGGTTTACTCACGGCCGGACCGTTATTGCTGCTGGCGTTCACCGGTTTTCACCTGGCCTATCCCAGCTTGCTGGAAAATCTGACAGCATCAGGCGGCATGGGACACGGCGACGAAGGCCCCAACATCCGCAGCACGGCGGTACCCAACGACAGGCCCATCAACATTGCCGAAGCGGTATTGGTCGCCCGCGGCCTATTTCCAAGCTCGGAAGTCCGCCGCATTACAACGCCGGTCGGCGAACTGGGTACATACCGAATCAATTTACGCCAAAAACACGAGCTAAACCAACACCACCCCTTCACTACCGTCTGGGTGGACAGATGGAGCGGCCAGATTCGCGGCGTCAATAATCCCAATCAGTTTTCCATAGGTCAGACCTTTACAACCTGGCAATGGCCGTTGCATACCGGAGAAGCCTTGGGTCGAAGCGCCAGGCCGCTTTGGTTTATGCTCGGCCTGATGCCGCTAACCCTCTGGATAAGCGGCTTTAGTTACTGGCTGTTCCGTAAAGGCCTTATCCGCGACCGCCCGCTGGCGCTGAAACAGTCGATAGGCAGAACCTGCACTTGGCTCGGTTCTTCGGTCCGGCGATGCGGACGCCGGCTCATTGACCGACTCCGACCAACACTCAACGTGGCGCTATACAGAACGCGTGCTTATTTCGAGCACCTGAGCAAATGAGTGTCCGCATAACCGGGCTGAAAAACTGATAGAATCGCCGCCAACTCATCCACTCAACACAGAGTAGTGCAATGCCCAGAAAAATTATAAAGAAGTACATGCCCGATCACGAGAAAATCAAAACCATCAAGAGCTTACACTTTTTAGGAGACAGGTTGCACGACCCAAACTTATGGCATTTGAATCGTCATTCCGTCTCCCTGGCATTTGCGGTGGGCTTATTCTTCGCCTGGGTGCCGACGCCGACGCAAATGGCCATGGCCGCCGCCACGGCTTTATTCGTCAGGGCCAATCTGCCGATCTCGGTCGCTTTAGTCTGGATCACCAATCCAATCACGATGCCGCCGTTATTCTACTTTGCCTATAGGCTGGGAATCTGGCTGCTGAATAAGCCTCACTACGATGGAGAGTTTTCGCTGGATACCGTGTTTTCCAGCATGGCCGATATCGGTGGACCGTTTTTGTTCGGTTGCCTGGTATTGGGGATCAGCTGTTCCAGCCTGGGCTATTTCGGCATGCAGGCCTTTTGGCGCTGGCACGTCTCCCACCGCTGGAATGCCAGAAAAAAAGCCAGGGCGGAAAGCTAAAAGGCAAAATAGCTCTGGTTTTTTAGCCTAGCCATCAGACCTACCGGTTGTTAGACGATCAATCCGTCTTCCATATGCAACACATGATCCATACGGCCTGCGAGATCCGGGTCATGTGTTACCACTAAGAAGCTAACCTGTAACTCCTGATTCAACTCCAGCATCAGGCGATAGATTTGATCGGCCGTCTTGCTGTCGAGATTTCCAGTGGGCTCGTCCGCCAACACGCACTTGGGCTTGTTGATTAAGGCTCTTGCCACGGCCGCACGCTGGCGCTCGCCGCCGGACAATTCGCCAGGCTTGTGCTCTATGCGGTGGCCCAGGCCCACCCTTTTCAACAATTCCATCGCCTGCTGTTGTGCCTGTTTGATGGGCTGTTTGCCGATCAACAGCGGCATCGCCACATTCTCCAGCATCGTGAACTCACCCAACAAATGGTGAAATTGATAGATAAAGCCCAGCGACTGGTTGCGCAAGCGGCTCAACCTGGACGAACCAATTTTGTTCAAATGGTATCCGTCCAATATCACGCTGCCCGATGTCGGCTTTTCCAAACCGCCCAATAAATGCAGCAAAGTGCTCTTGCCGGAACCGGATGCGCCCATGATGGCCACTCTTTGACCGGCGTGTATGGTCAAATCCACGCCTTTCAACACTTCGACGTTCAAATCGCCCTGATCGTAGCGCTTGGTCAACTGTTGGCATTGCAAGATGACGGCCTTACTCATAACGCAACACCTCCGCCGGATTGATGCGCGAGGCCTGCCAGGCCGGATAAAGCGTCGCCAGCAAAGACAGCAGAAAGGCAATGGCGGCGATCCAGTAGACATCCATCCAGATTAATTTCGAGGGGACTTCACTGATGTAATACACGTCGGCCGCCATAAAATGCACGCCGGAGGCTTTTTCGATGGCGGGTACTATGGTTTCCACATTCAAGGCCAGCGCAATCCCGCCTAGGGTACCGATAAGCGTACCGAAACTACCGATCACGCAACCCAGCACGATGAATATGCCCATCACCGAGCGGTTACTCAAGCCCTGAGTTTTTAAAATCGCAATGTCCCCGCGCTTGTCGGTCACCACCATCACCAGCGTCGAAACGATGTTGAACGCCGCAACCGCAACGATCAACAGCAAGATGATGAACATGG
>JAQTYP010000444.1 GCA_028688235.1 Methylomonas sp. | reverse complement strand
GGCGATCAATGCTTGATTTCAATCCTCTGATATCATCGGCCCGGGTGGCCACCAGCGAAACCAAGGGACATTCGAGGCGCCGGCCGATTTCATCGCTATCGATTTTCAGGTCGCAGCCCGTTGCATCGTCCATGTTATTCAACACCACCAGCATCGGCAGCTGCATTTCCAAGAGCTGCGTGGTCAGATATAGATTGCGCTCGAGATGCGAGGTGTCGACAACATTGATGATCAGGTCCGCCTGCCGCGAGAGCATGTAGTCCCGGGCGATTTTTTCGTCCAGTGCGCCGGCCGTATCACTGACATCCAACGAATAAATGCCGGGTAAGTCGACGACTTTGATGACTCTGTTACAGTAGCTGTAAGTGCCGGTTTTTTGTTCGACAGTCACCCCCGGCCAGTTGCCGACATGTTGCCTTGCGCCGGTCAAGCCGTTGAATAGCGTGGTTTTGCCGGAGTTGGGATTGCCGATGATGGCGATAGTGAATTCCGCCTGCCGCCGGGCAGGTTTTGAAACTTCGGTGATGCTGTCCAGGCGTTTGATGTTCAAGCCGGCCACTTCCTCGCGGCGTAAACTGAGATCGGTGCCGCGCACCCTGATTTCAATCGGATCGCCCAGCGGCGCGACACGTATGACGTGGAATTCCGTGCCGGGCGTCAAGCCCATCGAAAGTAGCTTCTGTCGGTAAGGCAAAAAGCGCTTGTCGTAATCGGCGACGCGTCCGCGGTCGCCTACCTTCATATCGCAAAGTTTGATAATCATTCTGGAGCCATCCTGTTCCATTGTGTATAAAAAGCGGCGTCCCATCGCGTATGCTTGACAGGATGCCGTCCGTGCTTATAAATATTAGTTTTATCTTATGTGATGAATTTATTCAACCCGGCGCCAAGAAAGGAAATTTCATTAGACACCATGACGTCGCGGTATTTGCCGGCTCTGATCAATGCCCGATACGCAGATAAAAATAATGGCCTTGGTATTCAATTTCCCGCAGCTTTCCTTGATCCAGCAACAGTTGCACGGCACCCCAGTCTTCGCCGGTTTTGTCCAACAATGCTAACACGGCATCCTTGCGCATCGGATGTACGGCGGTGATCGCCAGCAGATCGTCGGTAAAATTGCCGGTCGACGCGAAGGCGTCGCCTTCGTAGCCGGTGAGTAGCTCAATGCCCGGCATATTCTGGTTCAAGTTTTGGTAAATACGATTGACTGTCGCCGCATCGGGCGCACGAACACTGTCTTCGGCCGTTGGACGGGTGGGGATGGCGAGATATATTTTATTAGGCGCCAATGTTTGCAAAAAAGCGCCCAATTGCACCACGGCGTCGTGTTCGGTATTGATGCCTTCGAGCAGCATGGTTTCGGTCGCCAGCGTCCCGTTAAATTCCTTTGCAAACGCCAGCATTCCGGCCAATATGATATCCAGTTCGAGACCTTCGCAGGGGCGATTGATAGTCCGCCAGATCGATGCGTCTACGCTGTCCACTTTTAGCGATACCCAGTCGGCCATCTTCAGTACTTCCCGGACTTCAGGTTGCCAGATCAGCGAGGCATTGGAAATCACCGCAATTTTAATGTTCAGCCCGCGCAATAACGCAATAGATTTGCCAAGGCAGGCATCGAGGGTGGGTTCTCCGTCGGGGACGAAGGTCAAATAATCGACTGTTTCGTTCGTCGCTTTAAGTTTTTCCAAGTGTTGGTTCACTGCCTGGTAAATGCTTTCCGGCTTGTAAAAATAGCCGGGACGCATTTCCGTGGCTTTAGTCGGCCCCACCTGACAGTACAAACACGAATAGGAACAGTGTTTCGGCGGAATATTGTTGATGCCCAAGCTGCGGCCGAGGCGTCTCGACGGCACGGGTCCGAAAGTAAGCAAATCTAGATCTTCGTTACGCATCAGGCGGACTGTTGATTCTTTAAACTTCAAAAGGCCGCGTCCTTGGGAATGCGGCGGAATTGTTCATGACAAGATGTGCAGGTGACATTCATTTTCTTCAATGTGATAGGAATGTCGCTGAACTGATGGGTTTCGGTTTGCGCTCTGAGAGTTTTCACTTCTTCGCGGAGATCGTTGGCCAGAGAATTGAACAGCTTGAGTTCATCGGCATCGAGTTTCAAGCTTGGAATTAACGCCAAGATACATGTCAGCGAGTTTTCGGCACCTTGGGTGACTTCCCTAACTTGCGTGGTTAGCTTCTGTCGTTGATTATCCAGTTCCGGTTCGGTGAGATTCCTTTCCAGCACCAGGTTGTTCAGCCTATGCATGGCGTTTCTGAGTTCGGCTCCGCTGATGACGTGCTCTGCTGCCTGAGGGCTTACTCCGCGCAGGTTGGTGGGCGGCTGTTGCTCCGGTGATGCGCAACCAGTAAAAGTCGCTGCCAGCGATAGTGCGATGATGAGTGATATTTTGGGCATTGTTTTCTCCAAGCTGGGATAAGGCTATGCTAAATCAATATACTTTAAAAATAAGGCGTCACGCGCAACGAGTACTGCCGCTTATCCTGTGATTGCCCAAGCAAGCAAGCGGTAAACGGCAACGCTGAGCGTAATGCCGCCGATAAAATACCTTAAAGCACCATAGCGACGCGCCAAGGGTAGCAACTCATGAACGGAAACGAAAATCATCGCACCGGCTGCAAAAGACAAGAAAAACGGATTCAAAACCGGCGCGATCTCATTCGCAAGTAGTCCCAGCAAGGCGCCGACAGGCTCGGCCAGTGCGGACAGCAAAGCGGTGCCGAACAGAAAGCGCCGACTTTTTAATGCGACTACCGGAATGCACAAAGCAAATTCTTCCGGCAGGTTATGCAAGGCGATCGCGATAGCCACCAAAACCCCCAGTGAAGGTGAAGATATATACGCGTTCGCCATCGCAAACCCTTCCGGAACATCATGCAGAATCAGGCCGAAAACAACCAAGTATACTGATTTGACGACTGTCGGGTCTATCAGGCTATGTTCTTTAATCAGATGCGTATGCGGGAGTATCGTATGCATGATCCATAGCAGAAATGCACCCGATAAGGCTGTAAATATCGCTGCCGGCAACCCAATTCCAGCCCTTGCTTCAGGAATCAGTTCGATAAATGAAATCAAGATCATGATGCCGGCGGAAAATCCTATGCCCCCGGCAATCGCCCGATCATTACGACGTAACCACAACGCCAACATTACGCCAAGACAGGTTGTCAGGCATGATAAAAAAGAGAGGACCAGGACAGCTATTATGTCGGTATGGGACATGTTCTATTCCGCAGGTAGTTAGAAATAACGCTTCAAGCTCGACAGATTTAGCTATAAAGGCCTTTTGACGTTGCCGTTGCTATGCCTGGTAATCGCAGCGAAGCCTAACGATGAAT
>JAQTYP010000033.1 GCA_028688235.1 Methylomonas sp. | reverse complement strand
CCCCGTCTCTGATAGCTATCGACGACCGTTACCGCGAACTCGGCGATATGGGCTTGATGTTGAAAACGTATAAAGCGCGCTATACCTACACCTAGTTGTTCGATTTTATCGTGGGCCAGCGCGATCCAGGCGACATGGTTGTGCTGATCGACCTCAGTAAAATAATGCAACTGCTCGTCCGATAGTTTGACGATAGGTGAGAAAAATCGGAAATAGCGCGATTGATCCGATAATGCACGCATGCCGTTTTGTATGGTTTGCCCATCATACGGCTTGACCGGCCTGAAATCGACCCATTCGCCGTCCTTCAATGCCATGGCAAATCCATTGAGGTGGTCAAGATATTTCCGCTCCATCTGAATTCCCCGACAGGTTAAATCGTCAAACTCCGTCTAAGCGCGATACAGCGGGAGCGTCCACTTCGAAGCGATGCGGCTAGAATATGCCAAGCATATCGGCTACGGAATCGAAGATATAATCCGGCCGAATAGGGGACGCTGCCGCATATTCCGGCCGGTATTTGCCGGTACGCACCAGCGCGCCTTTCAATCCTGCGCGTTGCGCCCCTCCGACGTCGGAATCGATGTCGTCGCCTATCATGACCACTCGCGCTGCGGGCAGTTCTAATTGTCGTATCGCCAACTCGAAGAAAGCCGGCGAAGGTTTGCCGATAACCGCCGCCTGTTTACCTGTCACATATTCCAAGCCGGCAACGAACGCGCCTATATCCATTCTCAAGCCTTCGTCGGTTTGCCAGAATTTGTTTTTGTGCAAAGCTATCAAATCCGCCCCATTCATCAACATTCCGAATACCTTGTTCAGTAATTCGTAATTCCAGGCACTACCTATATCGCCGATGACGACGGCACCGGGGTTTAAATCGGATTCATGAATGCCTTCGAACTCTGGTTTGACTTCGTCGGCCACCAGCAAATGACAGCTGCGATAACCTTGTTGGCGCAAATACAGCAAAGCCGCAGAAGGTGTACTGATGATTTCCCGGCTTTGAATGGATAAACCCATGCCTTGCAGTTTTTGAGCAATAGCGTCGCGCGATTGCGTCGTGGTATTGGTGATGAAACGGCAGGGTATCTGTTTTTGTTTGACGAGCGCTACCACGGTATCGGCCCCCGCTATCATTCGATCGCCGACAAACAACACTCCATCCAGATCGAACAATATGCCCGAAATATCGTCCATACAAGCCATGACTCCCCCGTTGAAAAACTAAAGACCGAAAAACTCGTCATTATTTCGGTGCGCGTTACATCCTATGCCGGGGAAGCGATAGCACACAACAAGTCAAGATGTAGGAGTAACCCCATCGCCGCGCCGATGGCATCACTCACGAGACCGCTCTGCTTCTGCGCCTTAGCTCAGATGAAAAAAATGTGTTTGCTGACGGCAAGTTTCAATATGTAAATAAAGCAAAACATCGAGACACCGAAGGCTATCCAACGGCGCTGTCCTTGTTCGCGTAGCGTAAATATGCCAAATACGATGAAGGTCAACATCAAAAACACTTTGGCGACTATCCAGCCGTAGTTATCGGCCCAGTTTCCTTGAAAAACCAAGGCAATCCCGGATGCCAACAAGCCGGCAGCCAAGCCATGCGGCAAAATTTTGATCCATTTTTCCGCCAACATTTCAGGCTTTTTTTCGGCCAGATAAACCCGCCATAAGAAACCTGCAATCACCAACACGACGAAAAATAGATGTAAGTGCTTCATAATAATGTCTCGCTTATAGGCTAAATGGAATTGACGTTAAAACTGCTTGACGGAGCATTCCGGTCGAAAAAGCATGTCACATATTCTGAATGACGGTGATCATACCGGCAATATAATCCATGATTTCACCGATGAAGGCGTCGAAGGCATCCAATTTACCTTTAACGAAAAGCAAAAAAGTACTGTGCCTGAAGTCTTCATCCAGATAAAAGCTCAAACCCTTATGTATCGTGTTAAGCCCCATAAATATCATGATGAAGGCCGCAGTTTTATACATAAATCCGCGTAATTTCGCACTCATTTTGCCGAATGCGACGCTGATGAATAACATCATCGGCAAAGTCCCCGCGCCGAAGGCCAACATCAATGCACCGCCTTCCAGCAGACTGGTAGCCGTAGTGGCTTTGACTGCCATCGCAAAGGTCAAAGGGCAAGGCATCAGGCCGTTTAATAGGCCGGCTATCATCGCGCCCAATACCGGCCCTTTCTGGCTGGCGGTCGCGTACCCCTTACGCAGGGTTTGCATCGGTATTAGCCGAATGGAGCCTTGCCACGGAATCCATCCCAAAATGCCCAGGGCCAACACTATCACTACGCAGCCTATCAGCATTTGCAAAATACTTTGCAACTTGCCGAACAGACCGCTGGAGACCAGCACGACACCCAATGTAGCAGCCAGCACTCCGACAGCAGTATAAACGCCGATACGACTAAACTGGTAGGCAAAGTAAGGCAAATAGCTTTTATTTTTGCCGGCCTTCATGAAATAGCCGGACACCAGCGCGCCGCACATGCCGAGGCAGTGGCCACTCCCTAAAAATCCAGCCACGAATGCCAGCGAATAATCGAAGCCTGTCGATGCGGCAATTTCCGCCATACCGTGCATGGCATGATCCATATGATTTGCGCCATGGTTCATGACATGGCCGGAATGATCCATGCCTTCCATCGTATTTTCCATTTATTTACTTAACCTTAACGAGTTGACGATGACCGAAACCGAGCTTAACGCCATCGCGGCGGAAGCAATCATGGGATTGAGTTTGCCCAAGGCGGCCACCGGTATCGCGACGGTGTTATAGCCGAATGCCCAGAATAAATTCTGCTTGATGACCCTAATCGTGAAGGCGCTGAGCTCTATGGTTTCGGTGACTTTGGTAATATCGCCCTGCACCAATGTCAAATCCGAAGATTCGATCGCCACGTCGGTTCCGCTACCGATCGCAAAACCCACGTTGGCGGCCGCCAGGGCCGGCGCGTCGTTGATGCCGTCGCCTATCATACCCACTTGGTAACCTTCGGATTGTAATTGCTGGACGATCTGCAATTTTTCGTCGGGTTTGGCGTTGGCTACAACGTCGCTGATGCCAACCCTATCGGCGATGTAATAAGCGGTTTTTTCGGTATCGCCGGTCACCATCAGGGTTTTGATGCCCAAGGCATGTAATCTAGCTATGGCGGCGTGCGCTTCCGGCCGAGGATTATCGGCAATCGCAAATATTGCCGCAGGATGGCTATTGATTGCCATATAAACCGGGGTTCTACCCTGCCCGGCAAACACATCCGCTTGTTGGTCCAATGCGGCAACGTCGACCTTCTGGCTTTCCAGCCAAGTCCGATTACCCAACAGCAGCTTGTATCCGTCGATATCGGCGCGAATACCGCGGCCGGTTTCGCTGTAAAAATAACTGCAGGGCTGCAATTCGAGCGCGTGCTCGCGAGCAAATTCGACGATGGCCTTGCCCAAGAAATGCTCCGAGCCGAATTCCGCCGAAGCCGCCAGAGTCACCAACAGCGCATTATCCAGGCCGGACAAATTCGCCACTTCGCTGACTTTGGGCTTGCCTTCGGTAATCGTACCGGTTTTATCGAATACGATAGCATTTAGTTTGCTGGCCACTTCCAGACTTTCACCATTGCGGATATAAACGCCTTTTTTGGCGGCCTGCCCTGTCCCGACCATGATCGCAGCCGGCGTAGCCAATCCTAAAGCGCACGGACAGGCAATCAACATCACGGTAATCGCATTGCCGAAGGCAACCGCGAACGGCGCACCGGCCAGCATCCAGCCCAATAAGGTCGCTCCGGAAACGGCCATGACCGATGGTACGAACACCGCGGAGATTTTATCGACCTGTTTCTGAATCGGCAGTTTGGCCGCTTGGGCTTGATCGACCATATGTACGATGCCGGCCAATACGGTATCCATGCCCACAGCGGTCGCTTCGACATGCAACATGCCGTTACCGTTGACGCAACCGCCGATGACGATATCACCGATGTTTTTGACGACAGGCATGCTTTCGCCGGTAACCATGGCTTCGTCGACGGTCGACAAACCGAACACGACTCTGCCGTCGGTAGGAATGCGCTCGCCCGGCCGAATCAACATCAGATCCCCGACTTGTACGTCGTCGACATCGACGACGACTTCTTTTCCGTCCTTCAACAAAATCGCGGTTTGCGGTTGTAAATCCACCAGCTTGCGGATGGCTTCGCCAGCTTTGCCCTTGGCGCGTTCTTCCAGGAATCGTCCCAACAACACGAAAGTAATGATGGCCGATGCCGCTTCGAAATACACATGGCCTCGGCGGCGGAACAGCCCAGGCACGCTATAACCATAAGCCGATCCGACACCCAAGGCGATTAAGGTATCCATGTTGGCGGCCCGCTGTTTGGCCAGACGATAGGCTTTAATGAAAAATTGCCGGCCGGTCCCGAATACGACCTGAGTGGTCAAAATAAACTGTAGCCAGTGTGCCCAACGCGATGTTGCCATGGACATGGCCACACCGACGACGGGTACGGTCAATAGCCCTGCCCATACAAATCGACGCCGGGCTGCGTCAATTCGCTGATGCTCCTTTTCGATTAGCCTCTTTCGCTGGGATAGAGTATCCACCAGCAACGCGCTGTACCCCAGTTTTTCGATCTGCTCGACCACGTCGGCCTTACTCAGCTGGCCTTGTACGTTAACAGTCTGGGTCGCAAAGTTAACGCTGGCCGTTTTGACCCGTTCGTCTCTATTCAGCACCATCTCGATCAGCAAGGCGCAGGACGCACAACTCATGCCTTCGACGGCCAGGTCGATATCCTGCACGGGCCCTTCGAATTGCTTTTTCTTATTTTGCTTGACCACGGGCTGCTTGCAGGCAATGTTACCTAGTACCGCATCCAGCATGATCAGCAAGTTTTTCGCCGGGAAGCGGCTGGAATCGAACTCTATCGCCACCGAACCGATGCCGAACACAGATCGAACCGACGTGATTTCCGGCCGTTTCTTCAGCAGAATTTCAAAAATATACCCGCGTTCCGGATCGTTTTTTAATACCGGCGTCATGATGCGGATACGATTCTTCAGCTGATGCTGAAGTCGAAAATGTTTGTACTCGGGATTATCAGAGTCCATGATTTCCTCTAGGCAAGAATCGGCTACAAGCCAGACAACCCCGGCTTGTAGCCGATCGAAAAAGCTATTTGGGTCTGCGAGAACGAACTAACAAGAAAAACAGATAAAACGTTGCCAGCCATTCATAGCGATAAACTAAGGGTTTCACCAACCACTGCTGAGTGATGCGATTCCAATGAGTCTTGATCAAATACAACACTAGAATATCGTTTAAAAAGTCGATGACGGCTTTTTCAGGATCCTTGAACAGGGCCTTGGGACCTTTGCTGCTCAATTTGCCAACGATTCTAGCGGCTTGTGCGGTTTCTTTCGCCGCTATCATTTTTTCATCCAACCATCGGCTAATGCGGCTGTTTTTAAGTTTCTGATTCAGCCCGAACCGCGATTTTTTTCCGCCCGCTACCAGTGCTTGCTGAGCAAACCAGCCTTCCTGTTCCAAAACATTCAGCACCGCATGCAGTCTCTTAGCCAACTGGACAAAGCTTAAAACCTCTTCCTGATAGCGGATGACCATTTTACGGGAGCGCCGAAACAAGCGGACGGAGGTAACCCCTTCTATTTCCGCAATCTTTTCGACGATCAATTGGGCGGCTTGAACCTGGGCCGCGCGCTGCGGTATCTCAAAGCGAATATGACCTTCGCTACGATAACGCACAACAAATTCTTTTTGGATAGCCATATCAATACACTATAAAAGCAAAACGGGCGAACCCGTCTGGCAGGAACGCCCGTTTCGAAGATAACACCATGGGGCTCAGTCAATACGTCACCGCAGGTAGCGGTTTATTTCTCTTCTTTCGCCTCTGCGACGATATCTTCCAAATTCTCTTTCTGATGCAGCACGAAATCCTTGCCTGCATCTATCGTTTTGGTGGCTCCGGCGATAATGTCTTTCCTGTATTTATAAACAAAAAAGCCTGCGACCATGCCCAGACCGAAGACCAATAGCGGGTGATTGCTGACTTTACTCATGAGTTTTCCCCCTGTAGAGACTGTTGCCGTCGCCAATGTGCCAGCCATAACCTGCTTGCCCATGGATATACTTTTCGGATCGTGATTCTGCGCCATAAATATCCTTCATTACTAATCGTTGATTTTATCGTTGTCGGAATCTTCCGATAGCACTTGTTCTTCATGCAGCATCTGATAGATGCCTTTGCAACCTTCACAGCAAAATTGCTTATCGCCATCGGTGGTTTTTAATCCAAACCCCTCTACCTCGACATCCAAACCGCAAAGATCACACTGCTTATTGTTATTACTCATTATTCAATCAGACCAGATTTTATAATTTAACCCAACTTGGTTCGTTAGGCATTATAACGTTCTGCGCTATCAAAACAAGAATCGACCAATTAACCCGCTCACGACGAGAAACAATCAGCTACGAATCCCTTCGAGAGCCAGCTCAACGCAACAGCCGTTGCTGTTGATCGGCAACTGCTACTTTTTTATAAGCGGTGCGACTGGAGGCCTTCATAAAGGCGATTCTCAGCGCCCCCGTCAAACTGGCGCTTAAACCCAAGCGCATAGCCAGTGCAGGGACCAAAATCATCGATGTCATGGCCAGTCCTGCCCCCAATATCAAAGCACCAGTACTGATAGTTTGTGCCGAGACTGCGTAATTAGTTGTGATTAATTCCTGTGCCATGCCTTCAACCTCGCGAAGAAAATTATTACGACATCGAAGTTGAAGCACATAATAAGCCAAAACTTATATTATTGTTTGTTATGAGTAAAAGCATTTTACGCTTTCCCAAAAAACAAAAAATCAGGGATTTGGCTTGATTAAATTGTGTCATTTAACATAGTTTTTTTCAAGTGTTTTTTAGGAACGCCTCGAATTTCCCTTTCCCCCTCATCCAAACGGGTGCGATTCAAACACATCTGATTTCGAAAAAACACGGATATCGGACCACCGTAAAAACCATCTTTACTCTGAAAGTAGAAACTGGGGGGGCATGGTTGCTTGCTGGACAGGCGTCGGCAGCAAGGATGCTGCCGGTTAGCCTACACGGACGTATTAACAGCACCCTGTCCGGCGAGCAACCATACCCAGTCGCGCTACCTTCATGGGCCGAGACGATGAGCGCCTTCATGATCGTTAGGATGGAGCGTTGCGACGAGTACGGACCTAGGTCGCACACAACAACCCAAACCAAGCAACCATCCTCATTCGCTAAATTTCAGCCAAACGCTTTTTGGGCCACCGATCAACCAAGAACAACCCCGACTACGTTGGATTCAACCACTCCATATATAGCGGTACGCCTTGCTCGACAGATTTGAACGAATGCCGGCATCCTGCCGCCCTGAGATTATCCAGATTGGCTTCGGTAAAACTTTGATAACACCCTTTCAGGTGCTCTGGAAAAGGAATGTATTTGATGACACCGCGCTGGTGATAGCCGATCAGCGCGTTGGCAACATCGTTGAATGTCTGACTGCGTCCGGTACCGCAATTGAAAATACCGGAAACCCCCGGATGATCCAAAAACCACAGATTGATATCAACCACATCGCCGACATAAACGAAATCGCGCCGCTGCTCGCCATCGCCGTAACCGTCGCAACCTTCGAACAGGCATAATTCATCAGACGTCTTGATCTGATTATTCAAATGAAATGCCACACTGGCCATGCTGCCTTTATGCGCTTCGCGCGGGCCATAGACATTGAAATAGCGCAAACCAACCACTTGCGACGTCAATTTATCCAAATAGCGGCGCAGATATTGGTCGAATTGAAATTTGGAATAGCCATAGACATTCAGCGGCCCCTCATAGGCCAACTCCTCCTTAAACGTCGGATCGGCACCATAAACGGCGGCACTGGACGCATAAATGAAAGGGATTTTATGGCTCTGACAATAATGAAACAGCACCTTGCTGTATTCGTAATTGTTCTCCATCATGTAGCGGCCGTCCCACTCGGTCGTGGCGGAACAAGCGCCCTGATGAAAAACAGTCTCTATCGTTTCGGCCTGGAAAGCACCTTGCTGCAAGCGTTGCAGAAAGGTGCTTCTATCCAGATAATCGGCTATTTTGCAGTCGACCAGATTTCTATATTTGACCCCATTGGCCAAATGATCGACTACCAGAATATCATCGTAACCGCGGGCATTTAAACCCAGTACCAGATTACTGCCGATAAAACCGGCACCACCGGTTACGATGATCATGCCGGATTACTCGGAAACGATCTTGATAGGCAAAGTCACCACGACATCGGTATGCAAGTTGAATGCAATGTCATATTCTCCAACTTGGCGTATCACGCCGTTCGGCATACGCACTTCGCTTTTTTCGACCTTGACGCCGGCCGCATTGACGGCATCCGCGATAGCGTGAGTGCCGACAGAACCGAACAGACGACCTTCATCGCCAGTTTTGTGTGCGATGACGATGTTCAGCTTGCTCAACGCTTCGCCGCGAGCCGTTGCCGCCGCCAGCTTGTCGGCCGCCTGTTTTTCCAATTCCGCGCGACGTTCTTCGAATTCCTTGATTTTGCCAGGGGTTGCCATGGCGGCCTTGCCCTGCGGAATCAAATAGTTTCTGCCATAACCAGCTTTAATGCTGACTTTATCGCCCAGATTGCCCAAATTGGCGATTTTTTCAAGAAGAATAACTTCCATCTCTAATTACCTCGTTAATCGACTTAGCGTCGAATGATGGCTGCGATTATTCAGCCGTTGAATTTGAAATTTTTTTTCGTAAGTCCAGCCAGTTATCCGTCAAGCCGCATAATGCGATGATCACCATGACATGTGGTATCGCCACCAAGGTCAGATATAAAAGCGGCACCATGATACGCGCGCCTTTCATCACGGCAAAGCAGGCATGCAATGTTGCGGTACCGATGAAGGTATACAGCACCAACAGCACCAGCAGCAGATTCCAGCAAAGCTCGGCCAACACCCCCGACGACAGCACGGCCACGACCATCAAGACCATGCTGGCAAGCGCCAGTTTGGCGTGACCCTTTAACGCCAGAAATTCACTACGGAATCCGCCTGGATTATAAAGCGCCGCCTGCCACCATCTTGCCAGAAACAAACTAAACAACAGCCCATAAACGCTTCCTGCCGCTATCGCCCCCGTCATGAAATGCGCAAAGACTTGAGCCGACTGTTTAACCTGCTCTACCGGCACATCTGGCCGCGCATCCAGCATGGGCTGCATCATGGTTGCCAACACATTGCCCCAGATTTGAGCGGGATGCGACTGATATAGATAAAAACCCAGCACAGCCACCACACCCAATAAAACAGCGATTTCAATGGCCACACCCAAATGCCGCCCTTCGCGCAGCACGGTGGCTATCAGCCAAATCGGCACCCACAAAACCAAGCCATACAGCAACGCAAACTGGTAACCGATTTTCAGGAAGGCGCTCAATATCGCCGCCGCTAGACAACCGCACAGCAATACATACAAGCCTTCTTTTGCCCCCCTCCGCAGGGTGATCAACGCCACGGAGGCCGAACTTACGATACTCACCGGAGGGAACACCAAGGATAACAACGCGAGCGCGGCGGCGACCGTCATCGCCTGCACCCGCCCCTTCATGATGTAGGCTGCCAGAAATTGCACGCCTGTCTCCGGGCAAAATTAATTTATTTGTGCGCGTCGCAGAACGGCAGCAGAGCCAAGAAACGGGCTTGCTTGATCGCCGAAGTCAGTTGGCGCTGGTATTTTGCACTGGTACCGGTAATACGGCTGGGAATGATTTTGCCGGTTTCGGTGATGTACTCGCTCAGTAAATCCAGATCTTTGTAATCGATCACGACTGCATCTTCACCGCTGAAACGGCAACCTTTTTTACGTCTAATATTGTTACGTGCCATAGTATGTCTCTTGATTCAATAAGGTTATTCGGAATCCGCTTCGACTTCGGTTGCCTGTTCGCCGACAACCGCTACTTCAGGCTCGTCCTGCTCTTCTTCCACATCGGTTTTCGCGCGGCCGCTATTTTTTTGGCCGTCATTACCGCTGGTCGCAATCGCGGAAGGCTCGGTAACCGCTTCTTTTTGCAACAGAGTCTGACTACGCAAAATCGCATCGTTGAAGCGAAAACCGGCTTCCAATTCTTCGAGAGTGGCTTGATCGCATTCGATGTTCATCAACACATAATGTGCTTTATGAATTTTTTTGATAGGGTATGCCAGATGCCTGCGACCCCAGTCTTCCAGACGGTGAATTTTGCCGGAAGCCTCTTCGATAGTGGCCTTGTAGCGTTCTATCATGGCAGGCACCTGAGCGCTTTGATCAGGATGTACCAAGAAGACGATTTCATAATGACGCATGATTTCTCCTTACGGTTAAATAAGCCCCCCGCCCGCAAGCGATGAAGCAAGGATTCGGGATGGAATACCCCAAAAAACTGGCCATTATAAAATCAGGCAGAGTTCTTGCAAAGCATTTTTTCACTCGCCACTTAAACCGGCCGATACAAGCTTGGCGCAAAAGCCAAAGACCACGAGCAATCCGAGGCTACCGGACTCCCTTCAAATGTATAAAAAGCCAGCAATAAACGCTAAAACGACAAGCGCTCCATCAAATAACATAAACAATCCTGCCGGATGACTTGTTCGTTCAGCGTCAGCATGGACGGCATGGTGGCTTTGGCAAGCTGCAACTGACCATCGACCAATTTAAAAAAAACGTCGGTAACCGGCATGCCGTCGTTGTCGCGCGCGATCACCGGCATTTTTCCACCCTTGACCTCTCCCAACGCCACTCCCGCTCCCACCTCTGTGATATTCATCCTTTCCAGATCCGGACTCAGATATAAATCGGCCGAGGCATCGGCGAAACTGAAACTCGCGTGCTCGGCTATTGTGACCTGCGCCACGGTGTGGTAGATATCGACATCCTGCCTGACAACGGGATGAGCCGGAAACTCGTGCAGATGCAGACAGCTATCGATGAATTGATATGCATGCTCGATCCCGTAAGGCTGATCCGGCCGCCCGCATTCCAGCGTGACCGCCGGACACAACTCGGCAAAAGCCCCCGATTGCACGCCTTTGGGGTGAGTAAAATAAACCAGCAGACGACCGAACAAGCCACCCAAATGCAAAAACGCCTCATCCAATTTGTTGATACAGGCGTAATGCGGATTCAAACCGGTGTTGTTATGCACATCGATACTGGCAAACACCTTGCGCCCGCGCATGATGCGACAGATTTGCCGCGCCCATTCGGTTTCCGCCGATTCGGGCAATAGAGTACCCGGCCAAATCCGATTGAAGTCGGGCTGCCCTTCCAAACGGCGTTGATCGAATCGGGCTGCCTGGGTATTACCGAGAAACAGCGTCAAATTTCTTGGCAAGGATAGGCCTTGATATTTTTGCAGCAATCTTTGAATCGCCAGAAACCCAGTCGGTTCATTGCCGTGCAGCAAAACCGATACGAACAGCGTCTCCGGCCGCTTGCCCGGCAGATGAAACAACGCGGGCCGCGGCACTATCGTATGCAATAGCTCGACCGGAATATCCAGTATGCCTTCGGGCAAACCCTCGAATTCCTGCACGAAATTTTCGGCAAGCATAAGCTAGGGCAACGACTTACAAAGCAACCGAAGCCATCAAAGCCTCCAGCTCTTGCGACTCCAATTCATAATAGGAATGCGCTCGAATCCGCTCCGGCAAGGTAATGTCGCCGTAGCGCACTCGTATCAGGCGACTGACCTTGACGCCCTGCGACTCCCACAACCGCCTGACCAAGCGGTTACGCCCCTGTTTAACCGTCACATAAAACCATTTATTCGCGCCTTCGCCGGCATAGAATCGCACCTCCTCGAAATGAGCGGGCCCATCCTCCAGTTCGACCCCCTTACGCAATCTTTCCAACATCGCGTCATTGGCCTCGCCCAATATCCGCACCGCATATTCGCGCTCGACCTGCCGCGAAGGATGCATCAAACGATTGGCCAGTTCGCCGTTGTTCGTTACCAGTATCAAACCGGACGTATTGATATCCAAACGTCCGACCGCAATCCAACGCCCTACGGCCAAGCGTGGCAACTGGGTAAAAATCACCGCGCGCCCCTCCGGGTCGCGCCGGGTGACCAGTTCGCCGACCGGCTTGTGATAAACCAATACCCGGGTAGGCTGCTCGGCATATTTTTCCCACTTGACCACCCGACCGTTGATTTGCAGATGGTCGTGGGGTTTTAAATGGTAGCCGGGCTGGATACGGTTGCCGTTGACGGTCAATTTTCCTTCGGCTATCCAACGCTCGATTTCGCGGCGCGAACCGACGCCGGCGCGCGCCAGCAGCTTCTGAATGCGTTCGCCGCCGGATGCCTCCCGCTCAATGAAGGGTTCGGTTTTCGCCATGGCCGTCGTCGATTGCGGCTTGCGGACCGGATTCGACTTGCGTTGCGGCGGTTTCGGCTGTGACTTCGGTTTCGGGTGATTCTGTTTGTGGTTTTTCACGGTGATCCTGCGGTGTATTTTCGGCGCCGAAGTCGAGATCGCTGATTTCTTCCAGCGCCGGCATTTCGTTTAACGACGTTAAATTAAAATAATCCAGAAATTGTTTGGTAGTGCCATACAAGGCCGGACGCCCTGGTACTTCTTTATGCGCAATGACCCTGATCCATTCACGTTCCAGCAAGGTGTGAATGATGCCGGAACTGACGCCGACGCCGCGAATGTCCTCGATTTCACCGCGAGTGACGGGCTGGCGATAGGCAATGATAGCCAAGGTTTCCAATAATGCCCTGGAGTAGCGCGGCGGCTTTTCTTCGAACAGTCGAGTAACCCACGGCGCCATCGCTTCTCGCACTTGGAAGCGATAACCACTGGCCAACTGCTTCAGACCAATAGGCCGGGAAATATAGTCCTGCGCGATAGCTTCCAGTGCCAGCTGAATTTCCAGCGTATCGGGCTGTTCCAGCTCAGGAAAGGCCTCCTGTATCTGCTTGATCGTCATCGGCTTGTTTGCGGCAAACAACAAAGCTTCCACGATGCGTTTAATAGTCACGTCGCACTCCTGGGCAGGCTCAGGCAATCGCACCGTCCGCTCGCAGGCCCGAGGCCCGGCTTTATCCGCCCTAAGCCTCGGCGCCCAAACCGGCGGCAAACGAGTTTTGCTTCTTGGCTTGGACAGCGAGCGGGGCGGCAAGGGCCTGACTCGTAATTCCTTCGTCCAAATCTTAGGAAATCTCGCCGCCCTTTTTCGAATTTTAACCTGCGCAGGCTTGGCCCTGGGCTTTCGCGTCCTGGGCTTGATTGGCGGCACCAAAACTTCATCGACAACGACCTCATTGCTACTGCGCTCGCTCTCTAGTTCAGTCCCCTGTGCTGTTGTCGGCTCGGATTCTGACGTAGATTCCGGCGTAGGGATCGGGTTGGAGGATATCGATGATTCGCTCTTTGGAGAGCTCAAGGATGGCAAGAAACGCGACAACCACCCCGTTTTTTCCTTCACTTCGGGTAAAACACGCTGCGAAAGAGAGCTGATCTGCTCCGTTAAGTTTTTCCAAAATGGCTGCCATTCGTTCACGGACTGATAAGGGTTCTTTGCTGATATGGTGGTGACTGAGCTGCTCGACGCGCTTCAATACATCCTGAAACGCCAACAGTACTTCTTTGAGTTGCACATCAGGTAAAGCCTGCTGAACGCTCACCGTGGAAACATCGACCGTCGCGGCAAAGGTATCGCGTTCGTCGCGCGGCAACTGATCGATCTCCTCGGAAACTTTCTTGATCGCCTCGTACTCTTGCAGCTTGCGGATCAAAAACGCCCTGGGATCGTCTTCCTCCTCTTCGCTCT
>JAQTYP010000032.1 GCA_028688235.1 Methylomonas sp. | reverse complement strand
TTCAACCATCGGTAACGATGACATGGATTGGTGGCTCTACAAATATCGCCACCTCGTTGAAAACGTGTTTGCGAGGCTCAAGCATTTCAGGGCCGTTGCCACTCGGTATGACAAATTAAAACGCAATATTGAAAGCGTCATCGCTTTGGCTTGCGCTTTCATTTGGTTACCCATGTGAAATGGCAACAGCCCCTATTTATTGGAAGATTATTTGCTGCTGTATTTCTTGACCGATGCTGTCTACATGCTGGCGGTCAATCATCATAAGCAGCTATCCTACGATTTTGCGCAGTTATGGCTGAATCACTGACCCTCATTCGAACGTTTCATGGCTAAAAAGCAAAAATCCGCCTTCGTCTGCACCGAGTGCGGCGCCGATTATCCGGGCTGGTCCGGGCAATGCAATCAGTGTGGCGCTTGGAATACGATTAAGGAAATGAAGCTAGGCGGCAACAAAGCGAGCCGCGAAAACACGGGCTACGCCGGCATCCGCAGCGAAGTTCACTTGCTGTCGGAAGTCGATCTGGCCGAAGCGGAGCGGATTTCCACCGGCCTGGCCGAATTCGACCGAGTGCTGGGAGGCGGCATCGTCAAGGGCAGCGTGGTATTGATAGGCGGCGCGCCGGGAGCCGGCAAGAGCACGATACTGCTGCAAGCCATCGCCCATATCGCCGGTCTTTTGCCTGTGCTGTATGTATCCGGCGAAGAGTCGCTGCAACAAATCGCCGAACGCGCCCAACGTCTAGGCGTCAAGACCGCCGGCATCAAGATGCTGGCCGAAACCTCGGTGCAGCAAATTTGCGAAGTTCTGGAAGATGAAAGGCCGCAGGTCGTCATCATCGATTCGATTCAGGTCATGTACACGGCCGATTCGGATTCGGCGCCCGGCTCGGTGTCCCAGGTACGCGAATCAGCGAGTTATTTGACTCAGTACGCCAAACGCAGCGGGGTGTCGTTTTTCCTGGTCGGCCACGTCACCAAGGACCAGTCTCTGGCAGGACCGATGACCTTAAGCCATATCGTCGACGCCCAGGTCGTGTTGTCCTCTACCGACGATTCGCGTTTTAGAGTGTTGCGCGCCGACAAGAACCGCTTCGGCAGCGTCGGCGAACTGGGCTTCTTCGCGATGGAAAGCACGGGGCTAAAAGAGGTGAAAAACCCGTCGGCGATGTTTCTGTCGCGGGCGGAAAAACCGTCTCCGGGTAGTGTCGTGACGGTATTGTGGGAAGGCACAAGACCATTACTGGTGGAGATTCAGGCCTTGGTCACCGAAAGCCAATACGGCAATCCGCGCCGATTGGCGGTGGGCCTGGATCAAAACCGCCTGGCGATGCTGCTGGCGGTATTGTCGCGCCACGGCGGCATCTTCACCGGCAACGACGAGATTTACACCAACGTAGTCGGCGGCATCAAGGTCTCGGAAACCAGCACCGATTTGGCGATCATGGTCGGCGTGGTATCCAGCCTGAAAGACCGCATCATCCCCTACGACACGGTGTTTTTCGGCGAAGTCGGATTGAACGGCGAAATCCGCCCGGTCGCCAACGGCCATGCCCGTTTGAACGAAGCGGCTAAACACGGCTTCAAGCGGGCAATCATTCCTAAAGCCAACAAACCCAAGGACGCCATCAAGAATTTGCAGATCCATGCTGTAAGCAATATTCAGGAGGCGCTGGGGGTTTTGGCCGAGCTTTAAACCCAGTGACAGCTCGGATGCGGTGAGGTAAGAACCGCATCATTCGCGTTAAATTTGAACCCGAAGAATTAACCGTTCGGAGTATATACGCGCACGTTATCGCGCTGGAGGACCACACAGCGGCCGTTCAACTCTTATAAAGCAAATCAATAAATCGATATCACTCGAAATGCCTGTCAGCTAGTCCGCGGCAAAATCACACGAAAGGCAGTGCCCTTACCGAGCTCGCTCTTCACCTCTATCCGCCCATTGTGCTTATTAACAATCCCATAGGATAACGATAGACCCAGGCCGGTGCCCATGCCGACAGCCTTGGTGGTAAAGAAAGGATCGAAGATTTTTCCGAGCTGCTCGGGTTTGATGCCTTTGCCGGTATCCTCTACCTCGACCCAAACATTTCTCTCGTCATAGCCGGTGCGTATCGTAATTCGGCCGTGATCCTCGATCGCTTGCACCGCATTGATCAGAAGGTTCATGAACACCTGATTGAGTTGGGATGCGATGCAGTTGACCTCGGGGATTCCTCCGTTTTCCTTGACGACATCGGCTTTGTACTTGATTTCGTTCCACACCACGTTAAGCGTGCTGTCCAGACCCGACTCGAGATTCGCCGATTGTTTTTCCGATTCGCCGACGTGAGAGAAATCCTTTAGATCTTGAACGATGCGCCGCACCCGTTGCAAGCCGTCGAGGGATTCCGCCAGAAGATCGCCGATATCGCCGCGCAGATAACCAATATCGATTTCCCGCTTAAGGTGTGTAATATCTTGCAGAGCCTCATCCACCAAAGACCCTTCGACCCGCTCGTAAGCCGCCAGCAGTCTGAGCATTCCATCGACATATTCTTGCAAGCGATTCAAGTTGGAGTTGACGAATCCGATAGGATTGTTGATCTCGTGGGCCACACCGGCGGCAAGCTGGCCAATCGAAGCCATTTTTTCGGATTGCATCAGTTGCATCTGGGCTTCTTCGAGTTGCCTGATGAGTTCCTCTTGACGCGCCTTCTCGGCCAGCAATTGCGTATTCGCCGATTGCAGGGAGGCCGTGCGCTTTTGCACCTGCTCTTCGAGTATGTCGCGGGAGTTACGCAAAGCCTCCTCTGTCCGTTTATGTTCGGTGATATCGTTGAAGCCGAAGACGCGGCCGATGATGTGCTCGCCAAGATATTGCGGCCGCGATCTGCATTCGAAAATCCGGCCATCCTTGAGACCCAGGATATCCTCGGTTTCGCTGTTGCCGACGAGTTCCTGCAGGCGAACACGAAATGCTTCCGGTTCGACGACAAGCTCGGTAATGAATTCGAGAATATCCGCTTCCTCCCTCTCAAGCAGCAAGTCGTCGGAAATGCCCCACATGCTACTAAATTGGCGATTCATGTTGGCGATCTTGCCATGCCAATCGATAACCAAAATGCCGTTGCCCGTCGATTCCAGCGTTGCCCTTAGTTGGGACAATGTCTGGGCCAGGGCATCCTCGGCCTTGTGTTCGTTCTGTACATCCCTGGCCTGTATCAGAATCAGAGGGCTGCCTTCATGCTCAATGACCTTGACGGATTTGGTCACCGTCAGCAGCGAACCATCGGCGCATTGATAAAGTCCTTCCTGAGTCTCGATATCCAGATATTGGCCGTTACGGACATCTTCCCAATAAAAGACGTCTTGCAATGAACTTTCGATATTCGTGATGGCCATGGCAAGCAATTCCTGTTCCGAATAGCCAAGCATCTCCTCTACAACCCTGTTGGCGACGATGATCCGCAACTCGCTGGGTTCAACCAGCAGCATCATATGCTGGCTGTAATCGATCATCAAATGTTCGAGGCTGCTCATCAGGCGCTTTGCTCCTGCCCAGGATTGTTCGGATCGAAATAATAATTGACCCGTTTGCGTGGACTGAGATAGTTGTATATTTCCCGCGGAACCTGCGCCGGTCTGATCGCCTTCGCAATATTTGCATCCGCTTCGCACTCCATATCCACCAGGATCGCTTCATCCCTGGGAATATCCGCGTCGTAAACGAGCACCAGCGGTTTCATCGGCTTGGCGGTATTGACGGTGACGACCATGCCGATCACGCCGTTGGAAAACTGCACGATCGTGCCGGGCGGATATACCCCAAGACAACGGATGAAGACCTGCAGCAGTTTCTGATCGAATTTGTTGCGTAACTTGGCAAACATCGTCGACAGCGCCTCGTGGGGCGTCAGCGCATCGTTAATATTCACCGGGTTGCACAGTTCATCGTAATGGTTGGCAATGACGACAATGCGGGAAAGCAAGCCGATGGCTTCGCCTTTGAGTTTACTTGGGTAGCCGGTTCCATCGAACAATTCGTGATGTTCGCGAATGATGGCCAAGACGGCCGGTGTAAGCCCCAGTCGCTGGCCGATACCCTCGCCGTACTGGCAATGCATTTCGAATAAATGGCGCTCAGCCTGACTGAGCGGTTCCTTTTTCAGAAGGATCTTCGATGGAATCTCCTTATGGCCGATATCGTGGAACAGTGCGCCTAGTCCCAAGGTGCTGACCACCTCTTGGGGTAACTCGATATCGCGCGCCATCATCAGGGAAAGCATGGTGACATTCAAGGAGTGGTAATACATTTCCTCGGCACCCGCCTTGCCTATCATGACGTGTATAGCGAGTTCCGGCACGGAAAGAAGCGAGTCGATAATTTGGTCTACCAATTGTGTCGCTATTCGCACGGTTTCCGCCGGCATGGTAAACAGGTTTTTCTCGATGCCGTGTATCGTTTTAGCGGTATTGACAAAGGCATTTTCAATCCGCGCCGTCGCCTCTCGCTGCTGCTGGATTCGCTCGACCAGCGCAAGCTTGGCCGCCGACACCGGCGAAATATCCGGCTTGGCTTTATCCTGAGTCTGTTGAATATGCTCTGTCTGCTGTGTCTTTTGAGGCAGTGGATCGAAATCGCTGAGGGCCGGATCGTAACGAATAACCTTGAGCCCGAGATCCCGGATGGTCTTGATCTGTGCCTCGTTCTTTATCTTGAAATGGCTAAACGAGAAAGGGTGCTCGAACCACTTGAGATCGAGGTGAATATATAACCCGATCCGAAGCTGATCCATGGTAATGTTAAAGTTATCTTGCATCGACAGTCCGATCTACTTTTGTCAAATGGAAAAAATGTAACTCATACCGTCTCGACCAATGCTACGCCCCCGACCACTCGAAGTTTTGTGATCATCTTTAAACGGATGTAGATGCCGCCTCAGTGTGTTTGACCGGAAGCGTATGGGAAATGTCGTGCCGTGGCCGGGTTTGCTCTCCAAATTGATGTGCCCGTGGTGGTTGGTTTTGTCCCATTAATCTATGCCACTGAGCTTATGTTATGTGAAATGCTGAAGCCAAGGTTTGCGATTTCCGATAAAGGTCATCTGGAGTTTATTCTCTGCCGAATTCCTTTGCATTACGACACTTGCTACCTTCGATACTAATATTCATTATCTGTCAACACAGCTTGCACGCTATCATAACAATGCGGCAATCACAAAGAATTAAATCGCGCAAATTCATCGATATTTAATCCATCGAAGGTAAGTAATCAGGTAATGCTTTGTTGACCGCGTCAACTACCCGAATCGACATTGGCATGATTTTTAGCATTCATCCACAATCAGGAACAGAGGTGTATTATGAAAACGAAACAAACCTTGCTGGCTTCCGCACTTGCTGTGGCCATATCCGCGATGTTGACGACAACGCCTGCTCTGGCCGAAATGCAGCCGACGACCAACAGCTTCTGGTGGCCGGAACGACTGGATTTGCAACCGCTACGGCAAAACTCGGCCGAGTCCAATCCGCTGGGCCCGGCCTTCAACTATGCCGAACAGTTCAAAACCCTGGACCTGAAAGCGGTCAAAAAAGACATAGCCGGCATTTTGCATACCTCCCAGCCCTGGTGGCCGGCGGATTACGGCAACTACGGCCCGTTCTTCATCCGCATGGCCTGGCATAGCGCCGGCGTGTATCGCATCTTCGACGGCCGCGGCGGCGCCTCCGGCGGCCAACAACGCTTCGAACCGCTCAACAGTTGGCCGGACAACGTCAACCTCGACAAAGCCCGCCGCCTGCTGTGGCCGGTCAAACAAAAATACGGCGCCAAACTGTCCTGGGCCGATTTGATGGTGCTGGCCGGCAACGTGGCGCTGGAAGACATGGGCTTTAAAACCCTGGGTTTTGCCGGCGGCCGCGCCGACGACTGGGAAGCCGAGAGCGTCAATTGGGGCATGGAGAAGAAGTTTCTGGCCGACGAACGCCATGACGCCAAGGGCGAACTGGCGAAACCGTTGGGCGCCACGCAAATGGGCCTGATTTACGTCAATCCCGAAGGCCCTGGCGGTAATCCCGACCCGTTGGCGGCCGCCAAGCACATCCGCGAAGCCTTCGGCCGCATGGCGATGAACGACGAAGAAACCGTGGCGCTGATCGCCGGCGGTCACACCTTCGGCAAGGCGCATGGCGCGCATAAACCGGAGGAATGCGTCGGCAAGGAACCGGCCGCCGCCGGCATCGAGCAGCAAGGCTTGGGCTGGGCCAATAAATGCGGCGCGGGTAACGGCGCAGATACGGTTAGCAGCGGCCTGGAAGGTGCCTGGTCGACCAACCCCACCCGCTGGACCCACGACTATCTGACCTGGCTGTACAGCTTCGATTGGCAGCAAACCAAGAGCCCGGCCGGCGCGACCCAATGGATACCGAAAGATGGCAAGGGCGACAACTTCGTGCCGGACGCCCACGATTCGACCAAGCGCCATCCGCCTATCATGTTCACTACCGATATTGCGTTGAAAATGGATCCGGACTACCAAAAAATCTCCAAACGCTTTCTGGATAACCCCAAGGAATTCGAAGCCGCGTTCGCCAGGGCCTGGTTCAAGCTGACCCACCGCGACATGGGACCGAAGGCGCGCTACGTCGGCGCCGAAGTGCCGGCCGAGGATTTCGTCTGGCAAGACCCGATCCCGAAAGTCGACCACAAACTGATAGACGCCAAGGATACCGCCAAATTGAAATCGGCGATTCTGGCCTCGGATTTGACGATACCTGAACTGGTCAGAACCGCCTGGGCTTCGGCCGCCACCTTCCGCGGCACCGACATGCGCGGCGGCGCCAACGGCGCCCGGATTCGGTTGGCGCCGCAGAAAGACTGGGAAGCCAACGATCCAGCCGAATTGGCGAAAGTGTTGGCTAAACTGGAAGCCATCCAAGGCGATTTCAACCGTTCCTTGAAAGGCGGCAAGAAAGTCTCGCTGGCCGACGTGATCGTACTCGGCGGTTCGGCGGCGGTGGAAGAAGCCGCCAAGAAAGCCGGCGTCAAGCTGCAAGTGCCGTTCAAACCGGGGCGAATGGATGCTTCGCAAGAACAGACCGACGTGAACTCGGCGGCGGTGCTGGAACCGAAAGCCGACGGCTTCCGCAATTTCTTTGCCAAGGACAACACCCTGTCGCCGACCGAAATGCTGGTCGAACGTGCCAATTTCCTGACCCTGAGCGTGCCGGAAATGACCGTGCTGGTCGGCGGCATGCGGGCACTGGATGCCAACGCCGGTCATAGCCAACACGGCGTATTCACCACCAAGCCGGGCACGTTAAGCAATGACTTCTTCGTCAACTTGCTGGATATGTCAACTCAATGGAGCAAGTCGGCGACGGAAGGCGTTTACGAAGGGAAGGATCGGACCAACGGCCAGCTTAAATGGACCGCGACGCCGGTGGATTTGATCTTCGGTTCTAACTCCGAGTTGCGGGCGGTGGCGGAAGTCTATGCATCGAATGATGCAAAGGATAAATTCGTGCAGGACTTTGCGAACGCCTGGGTCAAAGTGATGAATCTGGATCGTTTCGACATCTGATTTTGGCTAGCGGGACACCCAACTCGAGTGCTATCCCATCGAGTTGGGTGCCCTGCTGAACCAAATGACTGGCGTTAGGGTTAATATCATTCGCGGCGCTGCCGCTTCGCTCCGGCTTTTTGCATCCAGCGCAACACACCGGTGACGAACAACAAGGGGCAGATCAATCCGGCAAAGAATACCAGCCAGCGCCCCGGCAAGTCGAAAGCCTCGCCGCTATGCAAGGCATGCAGCCAGCCCAGCAAGATGTCGCCGCCGCCGAATTTAGCCGGATCGTTCACCGCGAGGACGCGGCCTGAGTATTGGTCTATCCAGACGTTGGTTTTGGGGAAGCGTCTGTTGGGTTCGAAATCCTGCCGCAAATTGATTCGATAACTGCCGGCCGCATCGTTCGGCGTTTCTATCCAGCACAACCGGGCAGCGGGAAAGCGTTGCCGCGCCACAGCCACAGCCTGATCCAGCGTTATGCGGCCGGCGCCCTCCCCAGCCGGCGCCGAATGCGGCCTGGGCATCGCCTGCAACGGCGAAACCGCATTTATCAGCGGATTGACGTAATCCGGCACTTCCAGCGCGACACCGGTCAACGCCAACACCAGCACGACGACGAAACCGTAAACGCCGCCGACCTTATGCAAATCGTAATTCAGCCGCTCAGGGCTGGCACCGGTCTTAATCGTCAAGGCCGTTCGCCATTTATGCCGGGGCGGCCACCAGAGATAAAGCCCGCTGAACAACGAAATCGATAAAACCAACCCCTCCCCGGCCATGACGATTTTGCCTGTATGATCCAACAACAGGGTGTAATGCAAATCGTAAAGCCAGGTCAGTGCGAAGCGGCCCCAGAAGCGTTTTTCGACGATTTCGCCGCTGTAGGGATCGACCGTCACCAATAGCGGGGCAAAATGCGCCGGCTCGGTTTCCTTGGGCTTGTAATAACGCGCGGTGATCATCCGTTCGGGATCGTCCGGTATTTCCAAACGCCAACCTCTGGCTCTATCGGGTTCGGAGCGGCGCAAGGCAGAGTAAATTGTTTCGTAACTCAATGCTTGCCGCCCGGTGTCCGCGGCAAGCAACTCCGGATTCATGGCTTCGTCCAACTCCGGATAAAATACCAGCACAGAGCCGGTGAGGCCGGTTACGGCCATCACCAATCCCAATACCAATCCCAAATACAGATGAACGGCCAGCCAGCGCTGTCTTAAATTAGGCTTGCGCTTGATGGTTTCTGCCATACGCGTTTAATAGTCGAATTTGACATTGACGGCACCGTAGAACGCTATGCCGTCGCCCGGTGAGAAGAAGGGCTGCGCCGAAGCCCCGAACGTTTCGTCGTACCAAACGTACTCGCGCCTAGCATTGGTCAGGTTTTTGGCCTGAAATTGCAGATCGACTTCCTTGGTCACTTGATAGCCCAAGTCGAGGTTCAGCAAGGCATATTCGCCATATTTTCCGCGTTGATTGGCTTGGTCGACGAAGTAATCGCCCTGGCCGGCGGTCCATAAAGATGAACGCAATTCAGGCAGGATTTGGTAATCGATACCCGCCGAAAACAAATAGTTCGGCGTGTTGACGACTTGATTTCCGGCACTGTATTCCATGTTGCTCAAGCTGACGGCTGGCGGGTTGGTCACCTTGGCTTCCTGCAAGGAATAGGTCGCCCACATGCCGACTTTATCCGTCGGGTATACCTTGATTTCCACATCGACACCTTGGCGCTGAGTGGGCCCTATCATGGTCGAGTCGACACTGGCCAGATTGCGGCTGAGTTCGTTGCTGGCTTTTTGCGACCAATAAGCGACCCGGCCCTCCGCCCAATCGACCGGTTTCAGCTTGACGCCCACCTCCCAGCCGTCGTTCAGTGATGGACCGGTATTCGATTGGTTTGCTCCAAGAAAGGTGGCTTGACCGAGCCCTACCTGAAAGGTCCGCCCCCAGTTGCCGTAGAGGCTGTAGCCTTCCACGGGCGTAATCACCGCGCCTATCTTAGGCTGGGAAATGGTGCCGTAATCGTTCAGCGGGTAAGAGCCATAGGTCGCCGGACGGTAACTGAAAAAGTCGCCGTCTATGATGTCTGCGCGGTAGCCGGGCGTAATTTTCAGCCATTCGAAAGGCTTGATCACCGCCTGAATGTAACCGCCGTAATTCAGGAAATTCCACTGTTCGTCGTTGCGTAATCCTGTTGCTCTACGCACCCGGTTGTCCGTTAAATAACGGAGATATTTATTTTGCTGCTGTTGAAAATCGAAGCCGGTTTCCAGCGAAAAGTCGTTCAGCCAACTGACAACCGGATGGTAAGTCAACGAAGTGAGGGCACCATATTGTACTTCGTTACGGTCTCTTTCCTGTTGCGCCGATCCGGGGCCGTAGGTGACGAAACGTTGGTCTTCGAACAAATTGCCGTAGGCTTTCGATGACCAAAACAGAGTTTCACTGATGTTGAGATCGAAATGGGTGCTGACCTGGCCTAGCGTGCGCTTGCCGCCATCCGTGGCGTTACGCGCCATCGACTGGGTGCGGCTGGCCAACTGCTCTTGATAGGTCAGATAGCCGGATTCCTCGGCGTTGGCATCGCTCCAGCGCACGCTCAAGCCGACCTTGTATTTGTTGTCGTCCGGAGTGTAAAACCATTTGCCGGAAAAACTGTCCTTGTCGGAACTCGAATGATCGCGGTAACCGTCAGTGGCGCGGTAGGAAATTTGATAGTTTTGCGAGAATCCGTCTTTTTCGTAACCCAGACCTGTCTGCACGTCGTGAGTATCGAAGCTGCCATAGCTGACCCTGCCCTTCACGTAGTTGCCGCCGGTCGAAGTATTCATGCCGACGGTCCCGGCGAACGCGTGCAAACCGTAGCGCGGATCGTTGGTGCCGCGCAGCACTTCGATAGACTCGATGTCCAGCGGAAACAAGGAATCGATGAAATACGTGTCGCCGCTGTTGGTATTGCTGGGTATGCCGTCGATCAACAACTTGGCCGCGTTGACCCGGCCTTCGCCGTTGAAGCCTCGAAACGACATTTTGCCGGTGGTGATGCCTTGGCCGAATTGAGTCACCTGCATACCGGGCATGCGGTGGAACAAATCGTAGGCGGTCAAGACGTTTTGATCGGCAATTTTGTCGGCGTACATCACGTCGACCGAAGTGGCGATGTCGCGGCTGGTTAATTTTGCATTCTCTTGCTTGTCATTCACCGTGATCATACCCAGTTCGAATACCGAATCATCCTGCACGGCTCTCACTTTCTTAGGTGCCGCCTTGACGACGATCACGCCATCGCCGGAAGTTTCGAACTGCAAGCCGTTCTTGGTCAAAATCCGCTCCAAAACCTGCTTCACGGTAAATCGGCCTTTGACGGCGTCCGCCTGCATGCCGCGAACCAAATCGTCGGCGTATATCAGTTTAGTGTTGGCGGTTTTGGCCAAGCTGTCCAGCGTCGAAGATAAGGACTGGGCAGGCAAATCCAGCGCAACGCTCGCATCGCCGGCCGTTGCATTTCCGGATAGCGCTAGCAATGCCGCCAATAGCGGCGCAACGCGTAAATTCAACGTCTGTCCAGCCGTTTTATCTTGAAATTTCATGTTGAGTCTCCTTGTTTTCATGGGCGAGGCAAGGACATTTCCTTGCCATACCCAACTAAACGAAGAAACCCTGCCCAACTGGACATTTATTTTCGAATTTTTTGCAGCTTCCCCAAAAAACAGGAAAGACTGACCACTCACGGGGCTCCAATAGACACCTGGAATCACAATTCTTTGCTTGCCGTGTCATGATCCAGGGCTTCGGCAGAAAAGGCGGCAAAAAATTGCCACCCGCCCCAGATTAAAACCATAATAAATTGATTTAAATGAATTAAATAGTTCAGGCACAAGAATCGCTTAATCAAGATCAACAGGCAACTCAAGATTAAGGAAGTGTCATGACAGAAAGAACAGCCGAATTAGCCGTCGTCAGCAATAAAAGCTTTCAAGCCTCACAAGCTGTCAATCTTCATCATTACGACATCAGCAGCGCCCTGCAAACCACGCTGGAATTTGGCGAGCTGATTTCGATCTTTTGCAATAAAATCCAGGCCATCATTCATCATAATAGTGTCGAATACCTCAACACCGAGTTCAACCTGGAATTCAAACGCGGCGTGATAGGACGTCATTCATGCAACTATGCCCTGCAAATCGAGGACCAGCAGCTCGGCGAGCTCAAACTGACCCGCAGCCAGCGCTTCAGCAAAACCGACCTTGAAACGCTAGAAAGCTTGTTGTGCTGCTTGATCTATCCTTTAAGAAACGCGACATTGTTTCACCAAGCATTGCAAAAGGCTTATACCGATACCCTTACCCAAACGCATAACCGGGCCGCATTCAACGACATGCTGTCACGTGAAATCATGCGTGCCAGCCGTGGCGGCCAACAGTTATCGCTGATTTTCATCGACATCGACCACTTCAAGCTAATCAACGACGAACACGGACACGATTGCGGCGACTTCGCCCTTACCTCGGTGGCAAGCACCGTAAAGGACAGCGTCAGAGGCAGCGATGTCGTATTTCGCTATGGCGGCGAAGAATTCGTAGTACTGCTCAGCGACACCAATCAGGAAGAAGCTGCCATCATCGCCGAACGCATACGCAGCAATATCGAATCCCGTATTCTGGCCTATGGCATAGCGGTATTGAATCTGAGTGCCAGCCTTGGCGTCAGCTCGTTAAAAGCCGATGACGACATGGAAAGCTTGGTCAAACGCGCCGACAGCGCGATGTATAAAGCCAAACAAACAGGCAGGAATCGGGTTTGCTTAAACTGAGACCATGCGGTCTGATGGCGAAAAAAGTCGAAAGCGCAGAAATAATGAATCCAAATTCGTCCGAAATGACTGATTGGCATCGTTTGGTGGCACTCAGCAAGACATATCGTCTGGCCAGTGCCTAGCCGACGCGCAGCCGGCTAGGCGTTTCCTGGGATGCCGCTCAGCCGTTGGCGGCGTTGTTTTTTCTGTTGATTCCCAGCCCTACCCATCCCAACACGCCGCTCAGGAATACCCAGGCCGCGTTGGGTACCGGTACGGGGGAAGAAAAGCTGTAGGCCTTGGCCGATGAGCCAAATCTACCGCCGTGAAAGCCGAAGATATCGCTGCTGCCGTAGGCCCACAACAAGTAATAGCTGCCATTCAGTAGATTGTAATCGCCTACGCTATCGCCGGTATTGAGTGAGCGGCTGAACGACAATGATGTCCAGCCGTCGCTTTCCGAGGCGCTGGTCAGAGTCACGTTTTGTTGCGCATCCGCGCTCGGTGCACTGTAACCGGTCGAAAACCGGTCGGTCAGGTAAGTCGTTTGATCCGCGTTAATGCCACCGGTGATCATGTCGGTATTCGCCATCAGCGGATCGGCGGAAAAACCAATACCCAGCCAGCCCGTTGTTTTAGCGGTAACGGTCATGTTCAGCACCGAATTGTCGCATACCGAAAAGCTACCGGAAAAGGCGGCGGTGGAAGCAAAAGTTTCGGTCGCTGTACAGACCGCGCCGGCAAAAGCCGCGCCGCTTTGCATGAGTGAAGCGATAGCGGCGATACCGAAGGTTGCATAGATGGGGCGCATGTAGTTACTCCGTGAAAATTGCGTAATCGGGAACGAACCGGCAGCCGGTTCATCAGGGTCAATATATATAGGTAGGCGAGGGAAATCGCATTCCTACCTAAAACCCAAGAAAGCAATAAGCGCACCAGTTTTTAAATTATTGATTTTAGTCATATATATATTAAATACCTTTTTATCTATACTACTTTATTTGCGGGCTGCGCAAAAAAGGTCTGCAAATTTGGTATGAATAGTAGGGATATTTCGATTATTTCGTCTCTGGTCGCACCCCATGTCAGGCTATCCAGGGGTTAATGTAAATCTGTTCCAGACAGATTTGTGCCGGAGCGTAGACCACGAATAAAATCAAGGCTTTACGGATAACTAGAGGCCACTAGAGGCTAGAGGGGCAATATAAAAGACCAATCCCCCTGCTCAGACCGTTGCCGGCCCAGTCTGCAATCCATTGGATTGCGTAATGTCGCGTCGGACAGAATATCCAAATCGAGTGGCCACTCACTTGCAGCTGACGACGAATTTGCCGTCAGCTGCAAGATCGGAGAATTAATTTGTCTGATGCGATCTGCGGACGTATTTTTCAGCAAAAATTTTGAAATCGACTTGCAATAAATTGCTATTTCGCAATTTATTGCAGGATTAGGGGCTGTTGCCATTTCACATGGGTAACCAAATGAAAGTGCAAGCCAAAGCGATGACGCTTTCAAAATTGCGTTTTAATTTGTCATACCGAGTGGCAACGGCCCTGAAATGCTTGAGCCTCGCAAACACGTTTTCAACGAGGTGGCGATATTTGTAGAGCCACCAA
>JAQTYP010000031.1:1670-14054 GCA_028688235.1 Methylomonas sp. | reverse complement strand
GGCCATGGTCTCCACCAGTCGCAGCATTTGCGGCTTGAAATCCTCGCGGTGACCGTACAGGGTGAAAAACAGCGAATAAATCGCATAAAAATTGGCGCCCAGCCGGGTGTAAAAATGCCGCAGATCCTGGCGACGAATCTCCGGTTTCAGATCATCCAGAATGGCGTTCAGGAGCGAGTGAGAAACCTGTTCATACATGAGCGTATCCTGTTCGTGTTGGTGGGTGTCGACATCGCGCCGTGTGAAACTTCACTGTAATTTACGCCCACTGCGGGCTCCCGGCGATCAGCGGTCATGGTCTTCCGCCATCCAGTGCCGGGTTTCGGGAAGGTAGTGGGCGATGCCTTCCAATATACCGGCACTGTAATTGCCGTTCATACCCAAAAATCCGCCTCGCGCAAGATAAAAAGCCGCTTGCTGGCAGTCTCGCGCAACTTGCGTTTGCGCCTGCTCGACCACTGCTTGGTCGGCATTGGCGACCAGCACCGACGGTATCCGGCTGACGATCACCGGCAGATCGTTGCCGCTGTCGCCGGCAAATACCGTATTGCCGATTTCGAAGGCTTGATGTCGCAGCAAAAACTCCACGGCATGCAGTTTGGTGGCCCGGGCCGGCAACACATCCAGCAGGCCGGTGGCGATCGCTTCGTCCACGCTGTAAATCAGGCCGGCTGCCAGGTTTTGCGCATCCAGCCGGCTAGCCATTTCCAGGCGCAAAGCCTCGGCATCACACCGCATCGACAGATAATAGCTGAGCTTGAAACGGTTTTGCTTCGCCTCTTCCTGCAAGCGCAAGTCCGGTAAATCGTCAAACAAGGGCCGCAAATCCTTCGCCGTCAGACCGTGCCAGTCGGTGGCGATATCCTCTTCCCAGGCGGTCCAATGTTCCCATTCTCCCGCACCGGCTCTATAGATCGTGGTGCCGACGTCGCCGATCACCCAATCGGGTGTCGGCAAACCGTAATCGCGTATCGCCTCTTGCACCAGTTCCAGGTGCCGACCGCTGACGTAGGCCAAAGTCACTTCGGGCCGCGACACCAGACGCGCGAATACCTCGCGTGCACCGGGTGACTCCGATTGACTGCCGTTGGGCAACAAGGTGCGATCCAGGTCGGTGCAAATCAGGATACGCTTCAACATGACGTAGACACGCTATTAAAGATTGAAAAAATCATAGTGGTCGATAGCCTCCAATATGCCCCAAGCGTTCGGTCGTTCGGCGAAATACACCCGTTCCATGTCCGATAAATTCGACAATTCTTCGCGATGGCGATTTGCCACCACGACGCCAAGCGTGTTACCTGCCACCATGTCGCAATCGCCACCGGAACCGCCCGTTGCCAGGATGCGTTCCAACGAAATATCCCACTGGCGGGCGACATAGCGCAAGGCCTGTCCTTTCGAGGCCCTGGCTGGCACGATATCCAGGAATTGGCCGAACGACAGTGTCGGGTTCACCGACAGTTCCTGTTGCCGCAGCAGGGTTAAAATTTCCTCCATCGTTGGCGCCCGTTGACTATCGTAATAATAGGAAATCTTGAAGCGGCTTTGTTCGCGCTTGGGCTGCGGCGTCAGACCGGGCAAGCCGCCCAGCACGCGCCGCAGCACCTGCGGCGTCCACAAGTGATCGATATGGTAACTCCAGGCTATATCGGCAATCAGCTGCGGGGTGAAATAGATTTCGGTGCCGAGACTGGTGATCAGAATATCCGGCGCCGGAATGCCTTGTTGTTTCAATAACGCTAAAACCGCATCCAGCCGCCGCCCGGTGGCAATGCCGAACAGACATTTTCGTCGTTTCTGCCGCATCAACTTGACGAATTGCGCCAACCCCTCATCATCGCCCAGCAGCGTATTGTCCAACGCGGTAAAAATGGCTTGCCGGCGCAGTCGCCCGGTTTTCTCGACCGGTGGCGTTTTTGGCAGGCGTTCGAAATGCTGCAACAACGGCTGCACTCTTTGTAAATAGGCTAGTGCGTGGGCATCCCAGGAATAAAATCGCGCGACGTTTTTCAGCCCCGCGGCGGAGAAAGTCTGCCAGCGCTCAGGGTTTTCCAACAGACTCAGCAAAGCTTCGATGATCGCGACCTTATCCAAGGGGTCGAGCAAGATGCCGTTCCGGCAATTGCCGATGATGTCGATCGGCCCACCGTTTTCGGTCGAGACCAACGGCAAGCCGCTGGCAGCCGCTTCCAACAAGGTCAGGCCGAAGGGTTCCGTTAACGCCGGATTGACGAAAACACCCCTGGATGCCGCCGCCAAGCGATAAATATCCGCCACCTCGTCCGCCGAATGGTGTTTTGGTAGCGCCACCTTGCCATAGAGGTCGTAGCAGTCCATCACCAGCAACAGCTCGGTCATCACGGCTTGAGCGCCTTCGTCCATCTCGCGAATGTCGTCACGATTGCCGGCAACGATCACCAGATTGGCTATGGCCTGTAGACGCGGCGATTCGCCGTAGGCTTCCAATAAGGTGACGATGTTTTTGCGTTGGTCCGGCCGCGACAAGGCCAAAATCAGCGGCTTTTCCGGTTGGCTCAGAAACTTTACCAGGGACTTGGCAAAGGCATTATCGCCCTCAAGTTCCAAAGGTGGATGGAATTGCTGCAGATCCGTACCCGGCGGGATGATTGCCATTTTCTCCGGCGTATAACAATCATACAGTTCGTATTGGTCTTCGATCTCGTTGCGAGTGCTGGTGATGATCAAATCGGCATTGCTCAAGGTATCCTCTTCGGCATCGATACGCCGCGAGATATGATAGCGCTGCTCGACTTCATGCATCGTCAGGCCGAGAGCCAGCAATCTACGGCATTTATCTCTGCCCAGCGAATGACCGGTATGAATCAACGGCAAGCCCGTGCAATGCGACAGCCTTACGCCGACATAGCCGGCATCGGCATAGTGGCTGTGCAGTACGTCGGGCCAGCGCGGCTGGCCATGCAGCCAACTCAAAAGGTTGTCGGCGAAGCTATCCAGATGATCCCACAGCTCTTCCTTGCGGATATAACCTTCCGGGCCGGCATCGATACGAATGATTTGGGCGTTGTCCGCCAATGCCTCGACGGCTTCGGCGTAATCGTCGCTAACTTCGCTGTCGACGATGCGTCGTGTGACCAAATCCACTCGCTCCACATTCGCTTGCTTTGCCAAGGCTTTGGCCAATTCCACCACATATTTGGTCTGTCCGCCGGTATCGGCGTCGCGCCCCAGTTCCAGATTATGAGCGCGAATCAGGCCGTGTATGCTGATCAAGAGGATGTGCAAACATTCGGTTTTTTCGTGTTCCAACATGGTCTTGCTCCATGGACAACGGTTGTTTGCTGCGTCGGCCTAGGCTAACACTTCTAAATATGGCAATCGACTTATTTCAGGTAGCGGTAATAACTCTTCAGCAGGATGGGTGACATTAACGTCGTCATGGCTATGACAATAATCAACACCGCGTAAATGTCGTTATTCAAAATACCCGAGGTGCGGCCGAGTTCAGCGAAGATCAGGCCCACCTCGCCACGCGGAATCATGGCAATGCCGATGGCCCATCGTTCTTTCCAAGGCCCACTTAGCAATAGTGCGCCTAATAGCTTGCCTAACACCGCGGCAGCGAAAAGGCTGGCGGAGAACCACCAGATAAAGGACGATGCCCAATCGATTTTCCGCAGATTCAGCGACAACCCGACCATCACGAAAAAAATCGGCACGAACAGTTGAATGATCGGCAGCATTTGGGCTTCGATTCGGCCTGAAAAGTCAGAATCCTCATGTAGCGCCAGACCGAAAGGCAGAAAAAAGCGTCTCGAAAGGGCCAAGCCCGCGGCAAAGCCGCCTAATAATTCAGGAGCCCCCATCTCGTGAGCCAGCCAGGCGAAGAACAACACCAGAGAAACGATTAGAGTGGGAATCAGTCCTTCGGTTTGACTAATTTTGGCAAATTGCCGAATTATCAGGGAAATGGCTTTGGCGAATAGCGGTGCCAGAACGAAGAACATCGCGATGAAGCCTATGACCTGCATTACATTGGCTGTGTTGACTTGACCCACCAGAGAAAAATCGTAAAGAACGGCCAAAAGTACAACGCCGAGAATGTCGTCGATCACCGCTGCGCCCAACACCACTTGGGCTTCCCTGCTATGTTGCCGCTTTAGGTCAGTGAGAACGCGGACAGTGATACCAATACTGGTGGCTGTCAGGGTGCCGCCAATGAACAACGATTCAAGCAAACTGCGTTCGAACAGCCAATGACTGAGGCCAAAACCGAAAACGAACGGCCAAAGAAAACCACTGGATGCAACGAATAGGGCTTTCCAGCCGGTTTTTGCCAGTTGGCGAATGTCGGTATCCAGACCGACTTCGAACAGCAGAAGGATGATGCCGATCTCCGCCAACAACTTGATGACCTGACTCGGTTCCAGCCAAGCCAATAGACTTGGCCCGAGAATCACTCCGGCCAGCAATTCACCGACGACCGGCGGACTTTGCAGGCGCGCAAATAGTTCGCCCAACAGTCGAGCAGTCAGCAAAATGACCATCAACTGAAAGAAAAATTGATGAACGGCGTGGGCTTCCACTACATTATGTCCTGTTCTAAGCCGGCTAAAGCCGCTGTTGGTTTTCCAGTATCGATTCAGGTTCACTCTTAGGCCTTACTTCATCTACTTCTTGAAACTCATGGCGTGGCGGGGATTGAGCTATGAATTCCTGCGAACTAAGGCTTATGGCGTTTTCTTTCTGCAAAACTCAAGTTTAGACAATCAGCCGCAGAGCCAGTCAGGGCCGACGTTTTTTATTGTCCTTTAATTTTCGAGAATCTCAAAACAATCTTGACATGCTGCCGCATCCGCGCGGCCGATTTGGTCGCGTAATGGCTGCGAATCGAATTTACAGGACTTCCGTTTCGAGACGGTTTCGACCGGAAGTCGCAAAATTCAGCTTTCCTGAACAGCGCGGCGGGCCAAGTTTGCAGCTTGTCTCGTCACTTCATGCTCGTTTTTCAGAGCCGCTGGAGTTTGACGAGGGATGCGCTCTGTCTAAACACGAGCCTGTTCAAGTGATATGCGTAGGCGGATTTATCCGCACTATGCGAATGAATTCGCACCTCGTCGAACTTGTTTCTCCCCTATCCCTTATGGAGAAAACTCAGCTTGCAGCCACTTCGACGTCTAGTTATTGCGTGAAACTGTGATTTGGTTCATAGTTGTTTCCGGATTGATGAGGAAATGGTCGCTATCATTCTAACGGTGAGTTCGTTGCTTCAATGTTGGAGCATGTGTTGGCCGAACAATACTTTTACATCAACTCAGAGCAAAAAACACGATGCATCGCCTGATTCCTAGAATTTCATTCCTGTCCTTCGTGCTGCTTCTTAATGCCTGCAGTACGAATACCGCCGTTAAACCCGACAAAACTAGCGCCTATCGAGCGAATGTCTCCGGGCAGGCGGTTGACCAGAAACCAATAAAACGTTATTCGCCAGTGACTTATGCCGGTGTATTCCCAAAGCCAGGTGAATTGGAGCCGGCGGTGAATTTTTGGCGTAGGACCTATGCGGTTTGGCGTCGTTCGGAAGTTGCTTATCACGATGACCGTTATATGGATGTGGTCTACGAGGTCTGGACCTTGCCCGGCTATGTGGCCGAAGGGCTGACGGTCGAACAAAAACAAGCGATGAACGAACGCCGAGACTACTGGAAGACTAGATTGGCCACCCTGGAAAACAAATTGCGTTTCAATGCCCAGTTGAATGCCGAAGATAGGCGGTTGATCGCTAACCTGGAGAGCAGCGGCAGGCCTTTGAATACGATTTTGCCAGGAGCCAGTGATCGGGTGCGCTCTCAGCGTGGAACGAAGGAACGCTTCAAACGGGGCATGGAAATCAGCGGGCGCTATGATCTGCAATTCAGAAAAATTTTCCGCGATGCCGGTTTGCCGGAAGAACTGGCTTATCTGCCGCATGTCGAGTCGTCGTTCCAGCCTGCCGCACGGTCATCGGCGGGGGCCATCGGCATGTGGCAGTTTACCAAGGCGGCGGCAGAAACCTTTATGCCGGGTAATAATAAAATCGATAGGCGGCTCGACCCTTTTGCTTCCGCATACGGTGCCGCCCGCTATCTGAGCTATGCTTACGGCAAGCTCGGGGATTGGCCTGCGGCATTGACTTCCTATAATCACGGTATAGGCGGCATGAAGCGGGCGCAAAATCGTATGGGCAGCGATTTTGTGCGCATCGTCGAAGAATACGACGGTCCGACGTTTGGGTTTGCATCTCGCAATTATTACGCCCAGTTTCTGGCCGCCCGCGAGATAGCCACGAATCCGGAAAGTTATTTTCCGGAAGGCATCATGTACGAGATGCCGGTTAATCCAGGCCAGTACCTGGCTGCCGAATAGGCGAGTGGCGGATTTTCATTGGTCTAAATAAGTTTTCAGAATATCGGGCCATATCATTTCCCAGCAACAGCTATGATCGTTTTGAGCTTGGGGTAGATACAACGCGTTCTGCTGGCTGAGGCTAAAAGTTTCTACGATGCCGGCCGGCACGTTGTCGTCTTCGAGGCCTGCCAGATGGATTTGCCTGACGTGGGGCGGAAGGTGGGCATCGGTCATGGGATTTAAAGAGCCCGTGGGTGGCTGGTAGCCATGAAGATCGCTCCAGGCTTTGACGTCTAAATTGGCGGCGATCGTGACCACTGTTTTCAATTTGTCCAAGTCTGACGCCAGTAGAGTAGCCAGTGTGCCTCCGCCGCTAAAGCCTATCAGCGTAAGGTGTTTGACGCTTCTTGCCGTCATCCAGCGCTCCAGTGCCGTGCGCATGCTGTTCACCACCGAATGGGAGTAACGATTCGATGTCCATAAGGACTTGTTGCACAGTTGCGACAAACGGAGCCCGTAGTAGCAAGGGCGGCCCAATAAAATGGCCGGCGCAGGGTCTAATTTCATCAGCTGCAAAATCAGGGGATTTCTCGGCGTGGGATCGTCGGTGATTTGGGTGTTGAATTTCCACGGCGTGCCGTCTCCGTCCAGATAGACATGCAGGTTGTCGATGTCCTTGTTTTCCAGTGCTCGGGCATTGGCGAAAAGCTTGTGTTTATAAGGCGTACCATCGACTTCTTCTAAGTTGTATCCTAATTCCGTTGCAGTGTTGATAAATTTTTCCGAAGGCGTACTGCATCCTTGTAACAGCAATGTAGAGCCGAGGGTTGCTGCCCATGAGAGAATCGACATTAGGGTTAAAAATAATTTAAGCATTTTTAGAAGATGTACTAGACTAACAACACAATGTTGTTTTATGGGGCATTCATACCACTGAATTCTGTCAATTAGGAAGAATCATGGTATGGACGCGGAATCTTTTGCTTAGAGCATTTGAAGTTTAAGTCAGTTATGGGAAACAGGTATGCGTAAAATAAAAAACACTCGAATTCTGATGTCTTTTGGCATCGTTGGTTTGGCAGTCAGTGGCTTTGCTTCGGCAAGTTGTTGTGGCGAAGGGGGAGGGGTGGAAGAAATAATTTCAGATCAGCGCGCACGACAAATTTCAAGACAAATCAGCGACAATATCACTCGCCGGATTGTAAGCGATATCGATGCCAGCTTCGCCGGTCCCATGGTCAAAAAACTCGGCGGCGCTTCGGCAGACGGTAATTCGTTGATGCCGGATTCTGTATGGTCTTCTTTTTCCTGGTCCAGAATCAGTGACGACGCCAATCTGGGTAGTAAATTCGATGTCGATATCTATCAAACCACTTCGGGTATCGATAAGCGTATAGGAGACTTTTATTTCGGTGCAACATTGACCTATGCCGGTACAGTGTCCGATATTTATCCCGCCTCTGTAGGGGACGTAAATACTTACGGTTCGGTTCACTCGGTAGGCATCACTCCCTACGCGGCCTACGTATTCAATAAAAATTTCTTCTTGTCGGCTATGTCCGGTTATACCTATTCCAACAACAACAGCAGGAATGCGTTAGCGGCTATCCCCGAAAGCGAGTCGGATGCGTATCAAACAGAGGTTGATATGAATGGCTTGCATGTGATGGAGCAATGGTTCGTGAAGGGTAAGGTCGGTATTCGTTATCAACATGGGCATAATAAGGTTGATCCATCCTTTGTCGGAGGCGGGATTGAACGTCAAAATTCCGACAGTTGGACTTATCTGGTAGATTCTGAAATTGGCTACGCCTTCAAGAACGGCCTGAGAACTTACACCGGCGTGTTATACGAGTATAACAATCCGTCAAAAAATCAGAATCTCGCCGATGGCGTTTTCTACTACAGCGCCGGCTTCGATTATTCGGTCAATGATAAGCTCAGCTTCGGCACCAAGGTTCAGACGGATTTGACCAACGAAGACATCGATTTGACCACTGTGGCGCTGACGGCTCGCTTGGCACTGGAATAGTCGGTGTAATCGAATTTCTGGTTAAATCCAAAAAACCCGTTACCGTAAGGAACGGGTTTTTTTGTTTTCGGAGGTTGTATGAAAATTACCGGTTTAAAGTTCGCGTTGGTGGCGGTTCTGCCATGCTTGCCGGAATTGAGTCAGGCGCAAGGCATAGACAGTTTTATTTCCAAACAAATTCAGGATCAGGTTTCGCGCCAGGTCAGTTCCGGTATTTCGAAGAATCTGGCTGATAACTTGTTGATTCCCATGTTGAAGATTCGTAACGAATCCGGCGAGGTCAAGGACTTCAGTTTGAGTAGCGATGAACGCTACTACAATCTTTTGCATCTGGACGGCACGATCAGAATTTGGGATTCCAAATTAGGGGTGCAACGGCCGGTGATTCGCGGTGACGGCAGACGCTATGCCAAGGTGGTTTCCAGTTCCTCTGCCGGCGTCGTTTATGCCGGTGCCACTGACGGCCGAGTCTATGCGTTCGATATATTGACAGCCAAACCTGTCACGGAATTGGCGGGGCCAGGCGGCGAAGAAGTCGTGGCGCTTTCGATTTCGGCAGACGATAGCAAGCTCGCTGCCGCCTTCAGCGATGGGACGATAATCATTTGGGGCTTAAAGGATTTTAGCCAGACGGCCCGCTTGAATACCCGTCATGACAATGAATTGCGGCGGATTTCCTTTACCGATGCCGATCAGGCATTGGTCATAGCCGGCGAGGGCGGTTTCGTCGAAACCTGGGATTGGCAAAAATCCCGAAAAAGCGCGTCTTTGCCGAAACAGGCCGGTGAAGGCATCGGCTTTTGGGAAAGTGCTAGCCATGAACTTATCTATCTGGATAACGGCGGCAGTTTGCAATGGCTGGAACAACCGGGAAACCGCGTCCGGCTGAGCAAAAAAGTCGACGGCGGTGGGGAAATCGTCGCGGCAGCGGTGAGTTTTCAGGTCAATCTGCTGGCCGTATCCAATGCCAGTCAGATCCAATTGCTCAATCTGAACGACCTGTCGCCGGCGAAACTGATTTCGACCGTGGAACGCATTTCGCATCTGCAATTTATCAATCAGGGAAAGCAATTGGTCGGAGCCGATCCCAAAGGCGTATTGCATGTCTGGGATACCGCGTTGGCAAGCGAGTTGATGAAATTGATATCGACCGATAGCGGTTGGACCGTGGTCGATAACGCCGGGCGTTTCGATAGCTCGGAAGGCGGCATGCCGAATGTGTCGTGGATGGCCGCAAACCAGGATATCCCCCTCGATAATTTTTCGGCCAATTACTATGAGCCGGGGGTCATGGCCACGCATTTGCACCAAGACCCTTTTATCAATCAGCAGCCGCACAAAGTGCAGGAAGGCATCACGTTACCTCCGGGAGTGGCATTGACGGTACCGGCTAACGGAGAGCCGGGAGAAGAACTGGAGGTTTCCTTCGAAATCGTCGATGCCGGCGGCGGCATAGGTGATCACCGGTTGTACCACAACGGCAAAATTGTCGACAAAACCCAGCTGGACGATAGTAGTGAATCCGAAGTAAACGGCGTATTGCATAGTAAAATTAGCTATAAGGTCGTCGCATCGGCCGGTGCCAATAAGTTCAAGGTGCTGGCGGCTAATCGCATGGGCATAGACAGTCTGCCCGAGCAAAAGACGGTTCAGGCGCTTGGGGCGGCTGCGCCGACGAATTTGCGCGTACTGGCCATAGGTATAGACCAGTATTCCGATGCCAAATTAAATCTTGCATACAGCGTCGCCGATGCCAAGGCCATCGAAGCCACCCTGAGTAAAGACAGCAAGGCCGTGTTCAGAGAGGCATCGATTCAAAACTTATTGGATCAGCAGGCAACCAAATCCGCCATCACCGAAAAATTGGCGAACATCGCCGATGACTCGCTGAATGATGTGTTGGTCGTTTATCTGGCCGGTCACGGTATTGCGATGCAGGGAGAATGGTATTTTCTTCCGCATGAAACGCGTCTGCCTATCAGTGAATCCTATATTCCTAGCGTAGGGGTTTCGGCCAAACAAATCCAAAGCTTGTTGGCTAAAATTCCCGCGCAGAAGATACTGGTGATGATAGATTCCTGTTATTCCGGTGCCGGCATCGGCGCATTAAGAAACTTGCAGAATTCTCAGCGCCATTTTAGCCGGGCATTGAGCAAGTCGGTTGGCGTCGTGGTATTGACGGCAACCCGCCAGGATCAGGAAGCGATGGAATTGGCGGAGTTGGGGCACGGGCTTTTTACCTATGTGACGAATAACGGCCTGCAGGGCGCCGCCGACTTGTCGCCTCGCGATCAAAGAATCAGTGCTCACGAGTTGGTTAATTATTCTACGAATACTATTCCGGAATTTTCCAAAAAATATGCACAGGCGTCGCAGGAGCCGTCCGCCTTTACGATAGGAGACGATTTTGTGTTGTTGGCGCGGTGAATTTTGGGTTATAAGTAACGGCCCTATTTTGTAGATCGGTTTTCTATCGGCGTTCCGGCAAAGGCTGTTTGCCTGCGAATTTTTTAAACCAAACCGCTGTTTGCTCAGTTAAGACACGAAAATCATTATTGACCTACAAAGAGCGATACCCCCGCGCTTTTGGGACATCAGCCGTTTTTTAGAACAGAGAGGGGGATATTGGAGGTGGATATGAGAGTTCAGCAACAATTGGGTTTGATCATGGTATCTTCGTTCCTGGGGCTGTCGATTGCCTGTGCCGAAGAGGAAAATTTCGGTAAAGGCACGCCCAGCGAACAAAAAATCATCGAGTTGTTCAAGTCAGGTGGAAGCGATAGCTCTCCGGGGATCAGAACTCGAGGCCTGAACATCATCGACAGCGGTAAATCGGCGCCTAAAGCTAAACCCGTTACCCCCGTCATGGAAGAAAAGGCCATATCGTTGGAAGTGCTGTTCGATTACAACTCGGACACGTTGACGGCCGAAGCCAAACGGCAATTGGGTCCGGTTGGTATGGCGCTGGCTTCCGATGATTTGAAAGGCATGAATTTCAGAATAGAAGGGCATACCGATGTGATAGGCGGCGACGAATATAATCTGAATTTATCCAGACGCAGGGCCGAGGCGGTCAAGGCTTATCTGACTGAACAATACGGCCTTGCCGGCGTTTCCATCGAAATCGTCGGCAAGGGAAAAAACGAGCTGGCCGATAAGGCCAATCCCGCCAGCGAAGCTAATCGCCGCGTTCGTATCGTCAGGTTGAGTCAATGAATGGAATGCTGGATTATGACGACTTTTTTCGACAGTAGAACTATTTCTTTGTGACGGACGAAGACCAAACCCGCGTACAGGCTGGCGGCAAGACCCGCTTACCCGATTCCATCTACTCGAGCTCGTCGCAACAAGTGCGGTCCACGGCGCAAGACACTTCGGCTGTCGAGTTCCCCTTGGCAACGGATAGCGATCATGCCGTCGTGACCTCCACGCCGGACGCCACGCTGTCGGCATCGAGTGAATCGCTCTTGTCCTCGACCCCAGCGTCCGGCCAGTCCGCTGAATCCCAGCAAACAACGCCTCGTCTTGGTGTTGGCGAGCTGTTGAAAGGGCGGTTTCAAATCGTCGAGATATTGGGTGAAGGCGGCATGGGCGTCGTATTCAAGGCCGTCGATAGCCGTAAACTCGAAGCAAGGTCCAAAAACCCCTACGTCGCAATCAAGGTGTTGAACCCGGCGCTGGCGAGTAACCCGACGCTGATTGCTGGTCTGCAGCGCGAATGCGAAAAGGCTCAGGAATTGTCGCATCCCAATATCATCACGGTATACGATTTCGACAGAGACGGCGATAAGGTATTCATGTCCATGGAATATCTGGTAGGCAGACCTCTGACCGGGATCATCAGGCAGGCCGGCGACGCCGGCGGCATCCAGCTGGAGAAGGCCTGGCCCATCATCCGGCAAATGGGGCAGGCCTTGGCTTATGCGCACAAGAAAAACATCGTGCATAGCGATTTCAAGCCGGCAAATGTGTTCGTGACCGAA
>JAQTYP010000031.1:0-1660 GCA_028688235.1 Methylomonas sp. | reverse complement strand
GTCAAAGTCCTGGATTTCGGCATTGCGTCCCGCTTAGGTCAATCCGATACCGATGTTACCGTATTCGATGCCCGCGCGGAAGGCGGCCTGACGCCGCCCTATGCCAGTTTCGAAATGTTGAACGGCTCGCGGGCCGATCAGCGGGACGATATCTATGCCTTCGGTCTGGTCGTATACGAATTATTGACTGGGAGGCACCCCTACGAGCGAAAACCGGCCTCCAAAGTGTTTCTGGAACAACGCAGCGGGCAAGGCTGGTCTCCCAAGCCGGTTCGCGGGCTAAGTCGCAAACAATGGCAGTTGCTGAAGTCGGCGATAGAAATCTTGCAGGAACAGCGGCCGCAGCATCTTGACGATTGGCTGCTGCAATTCGATCCGAAAAATCAGCCGAAATGGCTGTTGGCCGCAGTAAGCGGTCTGCTGGTATGTCTGGTCGGTGGTGCTGGTTTGTACTATCTGCAACGCGCCCCTCAGGCGCCTGAGGATCCTCGACCTCAACCTGTCATCGAAATGCCGCAAGTGCCAACGGCAGAACCCGCTCCGGTTGCAAAGCCTCCCACGGCGAACGTGGGCGGCGAACTCCAAGGTGTCGTCGGCGAAACCGTCCGGTTGTATGGCGGCGATTCACGTTCGCAGGACGGAAGCCCATTGGTTTATTCGTGGAAAATGACGGAACAGCCGGCAGCGAGTAAGGCGGTGCTGGAACAGCCAGGCGATGCGGCGCCACGGTTTGTCCCCGATCTTCCCGGTCGCTATGTCGCCGAATTGATCGTTACCGATACCGGCGGCAGAGTTTCTGAACCTGCTGGCGTGATTATCACCATATCGCCGGCGCCGGAACCTGCGATCGAGCATGAAGCGGTCAGCGCCGACGGCAGCCTTTATATGGCTGCAGGCAAATCGAGTTACAAGATAGGCGAAGAGCTGAAGTTGAGTTTTCGTGTGACCAAACCGGGTTATTTACGGGTGGCTTATGTCAGCACGACGGGTGAAATCAGCGAATTATTGCCCAATAAATATCAGTCGACTAAAGTCAGGGCCAATGTGGATTATCGCATACCGCCCAAAGCCGATTCGTTCAAGTTGCAGGTAACAGGGCCGGTTGGAACCGACAAGATCGTCGCCGTGTTTAGCTCTGAGCTCATTCCGAAAGTCAAAGACATAGCCACGCCGGAAGGCTATTTAACCGAGGCTCTGAGTGATTTGCGCGCTTCTAGCGTGACCCTGCACTATGAAGTCGTCAAAAAATAGCGCGAACCCGGCCGATGCGGACGGCTTATAACGCGTCCATCTTGTAACCGTAGCCGCGTACCGTTTTTAATAATTTCAGGTCATAGTCGTCGTCTATCTTGCGTCTCAACTGGCGGATATAGACATCGACGACGTTGGTCAAGGGGTCGGAGCTATAGCCCCAGACTTGCTCCAGAATCCGGGTGCGGCTCAATACCTTGCCCGGCATTCGCGTGAAGCATTCCAGCATCGCGAATTCTTTCGGCGTCAGGTCGATGACGTTGTTCCCGCGTCTGACCTCATAGGTCGCCACGTTCAAGATCAGGTCGGCGATTTGCAATTCCTTGGAATCTAGTTTGATCTCGCCGGTGCGCCTGCGCATCAAGACTTCGATACGCGCCAACAGTTCTTCGAATGCGAAGGGTTTGGT
>JAQTYP010000443.1 GCA_028688235.1 Methylomonas sp. | reverse complement strand
CCCAATATGCCTGTTGCCGGTACGGCGAATTGTTCGGTCGGGAAACTCAAGTAGCGTCCGTCTAAAGCCAGGCAGTAGGTTTTAACTAATGCCAACAGCATGAAACACAAATACCCCAGGCCCAGCCGCTTTACCAGCACAGGATCGTCCGGAAGACCCGCCAGAATGCCATGACAACGGCTAAGCAATAATGTGCCCAATCCGCAGTTGGCGATCACGATGAATACCGTATATGCGCGCTGCCAATCGCTGTAGCTGGTGTTCCAAAGAAATTGCGCCAAATCGATCACCAAAATGCTGAAGATTTGAGCCAGTGTCAAAAACACCGCCAAATGCAAAAGCGAAAGGGATTGGAGTTTCTTCGAATATATCGCCGCCAGCAGTAAAAACAGCGCACTTGCCCAGCCGACATGCATCGGCCAATCAGGGTTTTCGTGGACAGGTCCTGTCAACGGAAACACGGGGGTGCGGTCTATCTTCAGCAAGCCCCAATTGGCGCCGACCACGCCTTCACTATTACTTTTCCACGGCTGATTGAATGCCTCGACGATGTTGTAATCGAAACCGTGGCGCTTGGCGATTTGGATCAGTTCGCGGATGAATCTGGCTTCGTTGACGACGCCGGGTACCGCTTGACCGCGTTGGCGGCCGACCGCCGGCCAGCCGGATTCGCCTATCAATATTGGTTTGCTCTGGCCCAATTGGCGGGCCTTGTCTTCGATTTGCTGGACGATTTTTTCGACGTGCCGCGCCGCCTGATCGATATGCACCGGCTCGTCTTCCCAATAGGGCAGGATGTGGATGGTGATGAAATCCACCTCGTTGAACAATTGCGGATATTGCATATAGCCGGACCAGACGTCGGCATAGGTCACGGGTTGTTTGACGGCTTGTTTGACTTGGCGGATATAGCTAATCAGCGTGTCTATATCCATGTCCTTGCGCAGCAAAACTTCGTTGCCGACGATGACGCGTTTGACTACGTCGGGGTGGGCATTGGCGGTTGCTATCAAGGTGGCTATTTCCAGCTTGTTTTCCGGATGGCCGTCGCCCAACCAGCCGCCCAGAATCAGGTCGACGCCGTGCTTACGGGCAAAATCCGGCGTCGGTTGCATGCCGCCTCGCGCCGAGTAGGTGCGGATGCTGTAGGTTTTGTCGGCCAATAGGCCGATGTCGGCATCGATATGTTCCGGCAACGGATAGGTCTTGTTAATCGGGCTGAAACCGTCCCTGTAGGGCGCAAACGACAGGCTGCGCAATTTGCCGGACGGCACGTCGGGGCCGGCATCCAGCGGTCTATTGTCAAACCAGGCGATAGCGCCGTGGCTCAAGGCGATGAACAAAGCAAGGAACAGGGTTTTGGCGTATGGCATATGGGTGGGATGAAGAATGGCGTGGTTTTAGCGTCGATGGGGTGGGAAATTATAGCGAGTTTCCTTTCAGGCACTATATACTTTACCGACTATGATTTTTTTCGACACCGTGGTAACAAACATCACTTGCGTTGGCCAAACAGCCTCCCCGCAACTTTCCCCCGGCAACGCTCTAAGCGCCCGGCCGTTTCGAAAATCTTTCGATATCTCGTGGCTGTCATGAACAGACTCAACGCGGCGATGCCGGGTTTAGTCCTGGTGCTGTCGTGCTTGCTGGTGGATATGGGGCTGGCCAAGGCTGAAACCGTGCGCATCGGCGTTTTGTCCTATCGCCCCAAAGCCTTGACCCAGGCTCAATGGCAGCCTTTGGTCGTGGGTTTGAAACGCAAGTTGCCTGACTATGATTTCGTTATCGAAGCGCAAAATTATCAGGAACTCGACGATGCGAACATCGATAGTCGCTTCGAATTGCTGTTTACGAATCCCGCGCATTACATTCAATTGAAATACCGCCACGGCCTGTCGGCCCCCTTGGCTACGGTCGTCAACTATCAATCGGGACAAGCGGTTTCGACCTTTGGCGGGGTGATCTTTACGCTGGCCGGTCGCGCCGATCTGAATCGAATGACTGACCTGCGCGGAAAAGTCATCGCCGCCACGGACAAAGGTTCGTTCGGCGGCTATCGCATGCAAGCCTACGAACTGACTCTGCAAGGCATGCATCCGGAACGGCAAAGTTCCCTGTTGTTGACCGGGATGCCGCATGACAGGGTCGTGGAGGCCGTGCTGGAAGGGCGGGCGGATGCAGGCTTCGTTCGCTCCGGCCTGCTGGAGGCAATGGCGGTAGAGCGAAAAATCGACATGAGCGCGTTCAAGGTCTTGAACCGGCAGACAATCGACTATCCGGTTCTGTTGTCGACCCGGCTGTATCCCGAATGGCCCATCGTCACTGCGCCGCATGTCGATGCGCGTCTGGCGCGCAAGCTGATGGCTGCCTTATTGACGCTAGAAGACGATACGGCGGTGACTTCGGCGATCAACATTCAGGGCTTCGAGGCGCCCGCCGACTACAAGCCGGTAGAGGACATGTTGCGCGCTTTACGCGTGCCGCCCTTCGACAATTTTTCGGCCGTGACCTTCGGGGATTTGTGGTTGCTCTACCGTTGGCACATTGTCGCTACGTCAGCCGGCTTGGTGATCATAGCATTCTTGGGTCTACGCCTTTTACGGGTCAATCGCCAGCTTATCGTCAAGCGGCGTTTGGTCGAAGAGCAATCGCAAAGAATCAAGGCCAGCGAACAACTGTGGAAATTTGCCCTGGAAGGCGCCGGCGATGGGGTGTGGGATTGGCAGGTACAGAGCGGGCTAACCTCGTTTTCGCCGCGCTGGATGGAAATGCTGGGTTACCAGCCGCAGGAATTTGCCTGTCATTACCCGGCGTGGATGGATTGCATTCATGAAGACGATAGGGCAATGGTATTGACTAAGCTGCACGATTACCTAGCCGGTAATGCGGCCTTATACCCCGCAGAATTTCGCATGCGTTGCAAAAAGGGCCAGTACAAGTGGATACTGGCCCGCGGCATGGCCGTCGAATTTTCCCCCGAAGGCAAGGCCTTGCGCATGGTCGGTACTCATAGCGATATCGACGAGCGTAAACAGTTTCAAATCCGCCTACAAGACAGTTTCGACCTGTTACGCAACCTGGCACGGCAAATTCCGGGATTCATTTATCAGTATCAACTGTTTCCGGACGGGCGCGGTTGTTTTCCGTTCGTCAGCGCGGGAATAGAGCGCATCTACGAAGTGACCGCCGAACAGGTGCGCGAGGATGCCTCGCCGGTATTTGCCGTGCTGCATCCCGACGATGTCGAAACGGTCAGGGCATCGATTCTGGCATCGGCGCAGAGTCTCGATCCCTGGCTTCAGGAATACAGGGTGGTCTTGCCCAAGGCCGGCTTGCGCTGGCTGTTAGGCAATGCACAAGCCGAACGCTTGGCAGACGGCAGCGTTCTGTGGTATGGCTATGTCT
>JAQTYP010000030.1 GCA_028688235.1 Methylomonas sp. | reverse complement strand
CAAGCGGCACAACAAGATATTACTATTCATTACAGCAATATCAGCCAGAACGACTTAACCGCCGCCTTCGAATCCGGCGCCATTCCCTTGATATTGATCAGCACCTTTGCGATGGACCAGAAAAAAGCCCCGCATTGGGTCGTCATGAGCGGTTTCGATAACGATTGTCTATACATGCATGACTCCGACCCGGACGACAACCGGCAAAGCGAACTGGATTGCCAGTTCATTCCATTTGCCCGCGACGACTTCGAGCGCATGTCGTGTTTTGGTAAAAGCCGGTTGAGGACAGCAGTTATTATCAGACCATGAATTTCATATAAGTTTATCCAGGGGCTGTTGCCGTTTTACATGGGTAACCATAAGCCCATAAGCCCGCGTAGGGTGCATTAGTGATAGCGTAATGCGCCGAATGATTGTGCCTGACGACCTTATCACTCAACCCAGTCTTGGGCCTAACCCCATTATCGGTGCCGTAGAAAGTTCAGTAGTTCGCTACCGCGGCTTGTAACGCCATGTCCAAAGTCCATTACACAAAGCCGCCAGCCTGCATCGCTCAGCTCATTCAGACCACGATCCGTCGTAACGGATTGAGACCGCTGACTTCCTACGCTGCGCGTGTTTAATGTATTTGGCGAAAGCTGATTTGTCATGAAATCCCGCCCCTGATAGTAACCTAACGACGCCAAGATAAAATATTGTTTTTCGACGCGGAGTGGGAAGCGACGATGCAGAGCATGCAGTTCGCCGGCTAGAATGTGAGAACATGATGCGCACGGGGCACGATTAATGGCCAACATAACCACCATCGGAGCATCCCTGACATCCCAAGATTCTAATGCGTTAACAACCCCAGATACCCAGAACGGAGATAAAACCAGCCGTTCTTCGGCATGCTCCCCTTCTCGATTCTCGAGTAAAGTTTGTCCTTGCTGTACAGAACGGCTAACAAGCAAACCATATGTAGTTTGGGTTGCCCTCGATAGGAAACGTTCATGCTGAACTAATTCGTCACCAAAGAATGAAACTGCATCAGCCCAACGTAAAACGCCTTCCATATCGGTTTCTCCTATCTAGTGAAAATTAATGGAGTCCATACATCGCAAAATCGAATACGGGAATAACGCCATTCAAGCCTGACTGGATTCTTCCGTTTTCTAAAATAACAGCCATGAGCTACTGATTTCGAAGCATGAGGGTTTATAGGCCAGTTTTTGCGGCGCAACCGATCATAACCGGTAACATTTTTCTGTCAAGCACCATGCCGCAAATCTAACGGTATAGCCAATCTGCAGATACGTTTCACCGTTTTATCATCCCCAACACCCCCTTCATCAGCGCCAACGGCGTCGGTGGACAACCGGAAATGACCGCGTCCACGGGGATCACGTTGGAAACCGCGCCGCAACAGGCATAAGACTCGCCGAATTCGCCGCCGCAGGCGGCGCAATCCCCCACCGCGACGACCCATTTTGGATCGGGCGTGGCTTGATAGGTGCGTAGCAGCGCCGCTTGCATGTGGCGTGACACGGGCCCCGTTACCAACAACACGTCGGCGTGTCGCGGCGAAGCTACAAAATGTATGCCGAAACGTTCGATGTCGTAATAAGGATTATTCAAGGCGTGAATTTCCAGCTCACAGCCGTTGCAGGAACCGGCATCCACTTGGCGTATCGCGATACTGCCGGCAAATTTGCGGTCGATAAGGCGTTTGACTTCCACGCCCATACGCTCGAGTTCGTCTTCCCTACCCTGCTCCGTGCGGGACACGGGCTTGATGTTTTCGGTGACGATGCCGGTGGTCAGGATTTTTTTGAATAGTCTCAACATGGCTGTCGCCTATAAATCGTTGCCCGAGTAGGAGCCGTTCAGGGATTTGTTACAAACCGGAAAGTCCGGCACGATGTTGTTCAACACCAGCTTTTCCAGAGCCGGCCAATTCAACTGACTGGGGTCGCGCGGATAGAATCGGTCTATGAGGTTGTCTGCGCCAAAACGCACGAAACTGACGATTTCGCCGCGCCAGCCGTCGATTATGCCCAGGCCAAGGCTACCTGCCTCGGGAACTTGCCAGTTGGCGACGATGTCGCCGGGTTCGAGCAAACCGAGGAAGCGCTCTATCAGCTTCATCGAGACCATGATTTCCTTGTAACGTATCCATAAACGGGAAGCGATGTCGCCCTGAGTTTCCATGGCAACCTTGACCGTGACCCGGTCGTAAGGAGCATAGGCGGCGTCGCGGCGCACGTCGAAGTCCTGGCCGCTGGCCCGGCCGACATAACCGACCGTGCCATAGGCGGCCGCCATGTCTTCGGACAAGTAGCCTGCGGTATACAACCTGTCTTCCAGCGACGAATTCAAATCCAGCGCGGTAATGATGTCGGACAATTCCTTTCTGAGCCGGGAGATGTCGTGTTTGACGGCATCGCAATCGGCTGCCGAAATATCGGACTTGACGCCACCCGGAATCACGCAGTCCATCAGCAAGCGGTGGCCGAATATTCCGGCCTGAGTCCGTAGCCAGTTCTCGCGCAAACGGGTAAATTGCATTTGCCCGAACACGAAGGCCACATCGTTGCAGATCGCGCCGATATCGCCCAAATGATTGGCTATCCGCTCGCGTTCGGCCAATATGCCGCGAATCAGGGCGGCGCGCGGCGGAATATCAACCTTAGCCGCCCGTTCCATGGCCATGCAGGCCGCCCAACAATGGCCGACCGTGGTATCGCCCGACACTCTGCCGGCCAGTCGGGCCAACGCTTCAGGGTTTCTGCCTTCGGCGATTTTCTCCACGCCTTTATGCACGTAACCCAAACGTTCTTCCAAATTCAGAATGAGTTCACCCACGGCCTGAAACCGAAAATGCCCCGGCTCTATGATGCCGGCATGCACCGGCCCGACCGGAATTTCGTAGGTGCCGGCCCCGTACGATTTGACGAAGGCATACTCGGTATCCGGCGGGGTGATGACTTCCGGACGACCTTGCACGGCAAAATCCTTGCGTAAGGGATAATCATGTCTATCCCAGGCCTTATGCCGGGTCCATGGCCTATTGTCCGGATGGTCGGTAAATTTGATGCCGAACATATCCTGAGTATGGCGTTCGGAGCGATTGGCCGCGGGATACACCGTAGATTGACTGGGTAGTTCCGGCTTTGCGTAATCGATGATCGAGCGCGTCAAAAGATAAATACCTTGTTTTTCGAACAAGGCATGTACCCAAAAAACGTTATCCTCCTGTATGGCCCAGCCGGCTGACCAGCGCAAACCATAGGACCTCGCCTGTTCCGCCAGTTTTTGCCAATCGCTTGCGGAAAATTGCCACAGCAAGATATTGTTCGACGGTGGCGGCAGCGTTTCGACGGTGACGTCCGCAGCGGCCAAAAGCCGTTCGAAGGAAAGAGTCCAGTTCATATCGTTCATAACGGCATGCTCCCGGAAATCAACAAGGTTGCCTTGGAGAACCAGTTGGCTAGAAAATCCGGTATCGCCAACCCCAACCACAACACCAGGGCCAGGTGTATCATGACCGGCCACAGATTAACCTCGATCGGCAATTGCCCTTCGGGTTGCTCGCCATAAACGATGGGTTGAATATGCCGGAAAAGCCCGGCGAAGGCTATGCCTATGCCCAACAATAACAAAGGCGCCAACCAGGGATAACTGTGCATGGTGGCAACCAACACCAGAAATTCGCTGGTGAAGACGCCGAAAGGCGGAAAACCGGCAATCGCAACGGTCCCCAGCAAAAGTCCCCAGCCTATCTTGGGCTGAGTCTTGATTAGGCCGCGTATGTGTTCCATGCTCTGGGTGCCGGCCAACTGCGCGGCATGGCCTACCGTGACGAAAATCGCGGATTTGGTCAACGAGTGCGCCGTCATATGCAGCAAAGCGGCGAAGGTTGCCAAAGGCCCGCCGATACCGAAGGCAAAAGTCATGACCCCCATATGCTCGATAGATGAATAGCTGAATAAACGCTTGATGTCTTTTTGCCGATGCAAGAACAAAGCGGCGACCAAAAAAGACAGCATGCCGAACACCATCATCAACAAGCCTGCGATGTTGCTTTGAGTGGCGCCATCGACCAGCATCTTGCTGCGCACCACCGCATACAAGGCATCATTCAGCAACAGGCCGGACAACACCGCCGACATCGGCGTAGGGCCCTCGGAATGCGCATCGGGCAACCAGTTATGCAGTGGTACCAAGCCTATCTTGGTACCGTAACCAATCAACATGAATACGAAGGCTATCTTCAGGATTTCCGGATTCAATTTGCCGGCGTTATCGAGCAATACCGACCACGACAAGGCATAGTCGGCGTCGCCTATCTGCACGGCCGCGTAATACAACAAGATGGTGCCGAACAAAGCCTGAGCGATGCCGACCCCGCACAGAATGAAATATTTCCAGGCCGCCTCGATGGCTTCCGGCGTGCGATAAAGGCTGACCAACAACACGGTGGCCAGCGTCGCCCCTTCCATCGCCACCCACATCACACCCATGTTATTGGTAACCAGCACCAGATACATCGCCAACATGAAGCCTTGGTACATCGAGTAATACACCTTCAGGCGCTTTTCAGTCAGTTTGCCCCGCTGTTTTTCATGCTCCATGTAAGGGCCGGAAAATATCGCCGTCGTCAGACCAATGAAGGCAGTCAGTACGATCAGATAAACGTTGAAGGAATCGACGATCAAGGCCTTGCCGGCAGACAACAGCGTGCCGTTATTCAACACGTTCAACGCCAGCCAGACCGTCGCCGCCAGCGTCAGCGCGTTGAAGCGGGTATTGAGTCGACCGCAGTTCTGCGTGTGACCGTTTAACGCGAAAAATACGATGCCGATCGCCGGAATCAATAAAACCAGATAAGCGGCTATCATTGATCCACCTCGTGCAAACGGTTCATGCGGTCCACATCCAGCGAGTCTATGCTGGCGCGAATATGAAAGAAAAAGATGCCGAACAGTACCGCCGCCACCAGTACGTCGAACGCTACCCCGAGTTCGACTACCATGGGCATGCCTTTGGTGGCAACGATAGCGGCAAAGAACAGGCCGTTTTCTATCGACATGAAGCCCACCACATGCGCGACGGCCTGCCGATGCGAAATCATCAACAACATTCCCAGCAACACCACCGACAAACTGACGGCCAAGGCATTCAGCATGATGGCCGACGAAGTCAGTACGATGGGATGCAACACGTAATAACTGAATACCATCAGGCTAGCTCCCGTCAACATCAAAGCGGTGTTGTTTTTCAAGGCTTCGACATCGCGGTGCATGTTCATGGCCAACACCTGCCGCCTCAACATCCACGGAATAAACATCACTTTCAGCACCAAGGTCAGAAACGCGGAAATGTACAAGTGGTGATTGTTCGTGCTGTAAGCAGCCAATGCCGTGGTCAGCGTCAGCAACAAACCCTGCAGTGCGAACACGAATATCAACCTCAACAATCGCCCCTGCCCCAACATCAAGAACGACGTCAGCCCCACCAAGGCCGCCATCGACAAGATGGCTTGGGTATAAAAATCCTGTTGCTCGATATTCATCAGCGCGAAGCCTCCAGAATGATGTGGCTCAACATGCCCAGCAAGCCCAGCAAATAGGCGAAACTGAGGTATTCCTGCACCCGGAACAATCGCATTTTCGCCACCAGGGTTTCGGCGATAGCCAATAGTGCGCACAACACGGCCAACTTTAAGGCGATAGCCAACAGCCCATAAACCAACGCCTTTGCACCCAGCGCTTGCGCAATGCCCCACGGCAAAAAGATATTGGCGATCAACACCCCATACAGCATCAACTTCAACTGGCTGGCCCATTCGATCAAGGCCAGATGGCGGCCGCTGTATTCCAGTATCATGGCCTCATGTATCATCGTCAGTTCCAGATGCGTAGCCGGATTATCGACCGGAATGCGGCCGGTTTCGGCGATGGCAACCAGAATCAACGCAAACAGCGCAAATACGAAAGAAGGCCTGAGCACCATGCCCTCGTTCAAGACATGCTCCATCGCCAGCGCCAGATTGGTGGTGGATGCGGTCATCGTCAAGGTAAAAACCGCCATCAGCATCGCCGGTTCCGCCAACGAGGAAATGGTCATTTCCCGCGACGAACCCATGCCGCCGAAGGCCGTGCCGACATCCAATCCGGCCAGGGCCAGAAAAAACCGGGCAAAGGCGAAAAATCCCACCAGGACGATCACATCGGCACTGGCGGTAGTCGGTAAATCCACCGTAATCAGCGGTACGACCGACGCCGCCAATACCATCGCCGAAAAAATGATGTAGGGCGACCGGGTGAATATCCACGATGCCTGTTCCGCGACGGCCGGCTGTTTGCGAATTAATTTGATCAGATCTCTGTAGGGTTGCAGCAGCGAAGGCGCTTTGCGATTTTGCAGCAGGCACTTGCACCATTTCAACCAGGCGCTCAACAAAGGCGCCAAGGCGACGAACAGCATGGTTTGGATAACGGCGATTAACCAGTTCATAGGCTGACTACCCATAGCATGACGATCAACGTGACGAAGGAATATCCCAAATAAACCCGGATATTGCCGGTTTGAATGCGACCTACCTGTCTGGCTAGCGAATTGATGGCGTGAACGATAGGCTGATACAACCTGGGCCAACAATGATCCTGAATCTGCAAATGATAATGTATCGAGGCAACATCGAGCTCCGAAGCGCCACGCATGTCTTTATTGATTTGTTCGTCTATCAACCAGACTTTGGCGAAAATGCGCCTGATCGGCATCGTAAACGCGCTGCTGGAATATTGCATGCGCGGCGTCAAGCCCCCAAAACCGCAATCCCATGCCTCGGTGCGGCGCATGGTCTTGGTTTCCGGGTTGCGGCGCAAGTACCGAAAAGCAATGCCCGCAGCCATCAATACGCTGATCAACACCAATATCGGCGCATAGGAGGCCTGATCCATCGTCACCGGCGCCAACCATAGCCAGCTCGTTGCCTCGGCGTTTGGCAAGGCCTGTCCCAGCAATTGCCTGGCGATGGGGTTTAAAAGAGCTATGACCAACGACGGAAAAATACCGAACAAGAAACACAAGCCGGCTAGAATCTCCAGCGCCAACAACATGCCCTTATCCTCGACTTCTTTCGCTTTTTCGCTGTTGCGGGAACGCGGCAAACCCAGAAATACCAGGCCGTATACCTTGACGAAACAGGCTGCAGCCAAAGCCGCGGTCAGCGCCAACGCGGCGGCGGCAACAGGAATCAAACTGCGTAACACGCCGTTATCCAGCACGAAGACCTGGAGTGCGGTTTGAAACGCCAGCCATTCGGAGACGAAACCGTTGAACAGCGGCAACGAGGATATGCTCATGCAGCCAACCAAAAACAGGAAGCTCGTTTTCGGCATGCGCTTTATCAATCCACCCATGTCGTCGATATCCAGGCTATGGATTTGATGCTGCACAACGCCGGCCCCCAAAAACAGCAGGTTTTTGAACAAGGCGTGATTGAAGGCGTGCAGCAACGCCGCCAAAAGGCCCAGTGCCGCCAATTGCGGGTAACCATTGGCCATGAATATCATAGCCAGTCCTAACACCAGAAAGATGACACCTATGTTTTCGACGGAACTATAGGCCAATAGCCGTTTCAAGTTGGATTGCATCAGCGCATATAAAATGCCGCCCAAGGCCGACAGCGTGCCGAGTATCAGCAACACCACGCCCCATTGCCAATGCACTTCGACCAATAAATCGAAACAAAACCGGATCAAGCCGTATACCGCTACTTTCAGCATCACACCGCTCATCAACGCCGAGATATGGGACGGCGCCACGGGATGGGCCTCAGGCAACCAAACATGTATAGGCACGATGCCGGCTTTCATGCCAAAGCCCAGCAACGCCAATGCAAAGGCGATACTGGCCCAAGACGTGGATAAATGCGCCTGCCGCAACGCATCGAAGGTGAACCCGTCGGCGAAACTGGCCAACACGCCGAACCCCAGCACTATGGACAAGGCACCGACTTCGGCCATCAACAAGTACAAGAATGCCGCTCGCCGGTTTGCCGGATTTTCATGCTGAAACGCCACCAAAAAATAACTGGCAACCGACATCGCTTCCCATGCGATCATGAAGAAAAAGGCATCGTCCGCCAAAAGAACCAGCAGCATGCCGGCCACAAACAAGCCGGTGAATAAACCCAGTGGCGCAAAAGGTTGTTTGTCCTCGCTAAAAGCCTCGACGTAGCCCGGCCCATAAAGGCTGACCGTAAGCACGGCTATGCCGATGATCAGGAAGAAAAAACCCGACAAACCATCGAAACGCATATGCCACGGCAACCAGGGCAATCCCAGACCGATCTGATCGGTCAGCACCTGCTGAGTCAGCATGACAGCCAAACCGGCCGATATTGCAAGGACACCCGACATCCCCAGCAACGCAAACGCCCCTTGCCGTAAGGTCGAGGGATAACGATTTTGTTCCAGATAGTGAGTGGACAGGCGCCGAAAGAATCGATGTTCCGGGAACAGCCTCGAATAAGCCTGAGCCAAGGCCTCCAGCGCCGGGCGTTGATGCATCATCAATGCCGACAACCCGGAAGCCAGACTCAGCAGCACGGCGGCGTATGCCAATATCAAAACCATAGTTTTCACGCTAAAAATAAAAGGGAATATCGACGCCTGAGTGTAACGACATCCATTAGTCGACGCACGCCATACTCATAACGGCTAAAACTAGAGCAATATTTGCGCCTAAAATATTCCTATCGATTATTAATGACTTAGGCTTGATACGCTAAATCTTCGTCGTCACGTTGGTTTACATAAACCGCGCACTGGTTGATCTAAACCATTTGAAGTGTATGAGTCTGGCGAAGCAGAACTTCAAGCGATCCGATTTCCTGGTTTGCTTCAGCCAATTGATTTTCTAATGCACAATGCTTTGACGGGTCTACTGATCGATTCGGCTTTCACGACTCATTTCTTGCGCTAATGCTTGACTCACCCATTTGTCGCTATTTTTATCGGCGCCAGACGGTAATTCGGAGCGGCCGTCTAGCATCCAATGAACAATATCCTGCCAAATCAAAGGGGCCTGTATATCGCGTAACAACATATGATAACCGTCTTTGTAATAAGCGACGGTCTTGCCTGCCGGCTGATGAATCAATAAGTTCTGCACGAACAGCCTGGTCGGCTCCTGAGGTACGATCTGATCTTTTTCTCCATACAACACCAATGTCTGTCCATTGAGTTTATCCGCCGCCCCTAAAGCCGTATCCATCAAATCGGCCAAACCGTAAATGGCATCGACGCGGGTTTCTTTGATCACCAGAGGATCCCGGCCCAGTTCTCTGAGCATGTCGATGTTATCGGACGGCATGATTCCCAGATCTTTTCCGGTCAACCTCAGCCAGGGAAAGGTATGCGACAAGGTCCACAACAATGATGTTTGATACCATGGCATGGTTTGCCGCCCCCAAACCGCGGGCGCCGACAGAATGATGCCGGCCACGTCGGGTTTATACGGCCGTGCCATCGCATCGATAACTATCGCCCCGCCCATGCTTTCGCCCAATAAATACACCGGCACTCCGGGATGTCGCTCCCTTACCAATCCGGCAAACTGAGTCAGATCGTCGGCGTAAGCGTCATCACCTGCCCAAAATCCTGTATGAGGACTGCCGCCGAAGCCGCGCTGATCATAGGCATAACAGTAAATTTGCTGCTGCCGCAAATATTCGGCCGCGGCGCTGAAAAAACGGCGATAATCATTGAATCCGTGCAGGGCCACCAAAATCGCTTTTGGCTGCTCACTGGGCCACCGACTGACCGGTAGCGCCACCCCATCCGGAGTAATAAAGGTGGTTTCCGTCAACCGGGCGGCACCTGATGTTGGCCCTGGCCCCATTTTGACTGGCGCACAGCCGCCCGACAGTATCGTTATCGCTAACAACAAGGGAAGCGAAAAACGATTTTTAACCAAAGCAAAAGACATGCAAGACATAACGGATCTGAATCAAGGCGATTTAGAAATTGCGAACCTCTTATTCCAAGAAGCGGTCGATTTAGCGGCTATCGAAACCATCTGCCGGTTGGCCAACGAAATTTGGTACGAGTATTATGGCCCCATCATTGGTATCGATCAGGTGAAATATATGCTTGCACGCTTTCAAAGCGTGCAAGCCATAAGACATCAAATCGACACTGGCTATCAATATTTCTTACTGAGTCAGGGGGCAGAACCCATCGCCTATTTTGCGCTGGTCGCGGATCAGCCTCGACGTACTTTGCATCTCAGCAAACTTTACGTACGCGCCGCCGCAAGACGCAATGGTGTCGGCGGCAAAATCATCGCTTTCATAGAAGCCTATTGCCGGCGGCACGGTATGGAGCAAATCTGGTTAACCGTAAATCGACACAATCATGCCGCCATTGACTTTTATCTAAACAATAAGTTCATCAATGCCGGCTCATTGCTTCAAGATATCGGTGACGGATTTGTGATGGACGATTTTAAAATGATCAAGAACATAGCGGGATGCGGCTTCGAGTCAATCGTCTAAGGTATATTCGCCCGCGTGCATGGTATTTTCCAGGATGGTTACCAACCTTTGCGGATTGATCAAACAACCTGTTCCCGATATTCGCGGCATGATTTCTATCATGACGCCTTGCTTGGCGCGCGTGCTCAACGTGTTGTAGATAAAATATTCCAGCGAATCGGCACCCGGTTTCAAACCTTGCCAGTCGCCCGTGGCCGCTTCGGCGGCAAAGCGCTTGAACGGCCAGACCGGAAGCACTTCCTGCCCGGCAATTGACCGGGTTATCCAGCTGGGTCCGTCCTTCAAACCCCAAATCTCGTCAGTTTCCAGAATGCTAAACAGAAAATATTCCAGCAGTTCCTCATCGTTCATCGTCGGGACTGCCGCATATTCGTCATCGTAAGGTTCATAGCGCATAATCATTTTCCGCCGAAATAAAGTTAATAGTTCAGCAAGAACTGCACCATGCCAGTAGAACCATACCGATTTTTATTAAAAACCAAATGGTTAGAAAATGCCGCATACTTTTACGCGAAGCCTGAAGAGGATAAATTGTCAGATATGCGACAATTTATCCCATAAGTTCGGAAAATCGTGTTATCCACCAAAAACTGCCTCCCCTAATCTAATTGGAAGAACACGAGGACAATTTAGGCGCAGAAGACTGAAACTGTTTCAGTCGGTTTTTTTCCAACATCGTTTTGATGAACCACTGAGAAGTGGTTTTTTCGCGCTGCCTGATTTCGGCATGAATGCCTTTTTCGGCCAATTGACCTTTAAAGACCACGGCTCTTTGTCTGTCTCTGAATACGCCTAGGGAATAACCGCCCTTCAATTCGCCCGTGGGTATGGACCAGATATCCTGCAATCCCTTGGCGAGCAACATGGCTTTGTTGCTTGCCGATTGCTCCGGCGTCCTGGCGGCGGGGTAATAAACCTGATAATCGCCCGGTACGGCGACTTCTTTTTGCAGGATTTGTTTACCTGCAATCGATTTGCCGGCCAACCAGGCATTAACCGCCGGTTGATCCAGAAATGGCCCTATCTCGATACAGACTTTTTCTACCGGCTGAACGACGGGCTTAACCGGCGCATCCTGCTTCTTGGCAGTGTGTTTGACTTCGACGGGTACGACGGTTTTTTTCGCAACCGGTATTACGACAATTTCCCTTTGCCACTCTTCGCCCTGTAAATCGGCTAATAGGCGTTGGTTTTCGCCTTCTTGCCATCGACGCCACTGGCCATCGAGTAAGGCCGAAATCGACGCGCCGCGTCTAGCGCGCTGGTATTCTTCGACCAACAACAGGCTGGAAGGCATATCCGGTTGATGCACCGGAGAGGCCATGCGGCCGGCATGGAATTGCCACAGAAAAAAAGTCAGATTCAACAAACACAAGGCAAAAAACAGCCGTTTCATTCAATCGTTTCTCCCGAACAATACATCGCCAGACCTTTCAGTACCAACTCTTTATCCTGAATCGAAGGCATCGCTAACGACGCGGCAAGCATTTCGGCATCGCCGCCGGTCAATATCAGACGACAGCCCGACGCATAGCGCTGCATCGTATGTTCGACCAAACCAACGGCGGCCGCCAATGCGCCGTTGGCAATCGCGACATTGGTTTCGGAGGCCAATCCGAAGTCAAAGGGCTGGGGATCGAATGTCAACTGCGCCGTGTTGGCCGCCAGGGATTGTTTCATCATGACCAATCCAGGGCAAATCAATCCCCCCAAATGCTTGCCGGCGGCATCCATGACGTCGATCGTGATGGCTGTACCGCAATCGATCACGCAGATCGCGCCGGCATAAGTTCTATGAGCGGCTACCAATGCCAGCCAACGATCGATACCCAATTTTGCAGGCTGATCATAAGCATTGGTCACGCCGAACGCCTGTTTGACCGAACGGGGCATCTTGGCTTGCAAGCCCGGCCACATCTCGGTGACCAACAAGGTAATCGCCTCTACAGTCGGCTTGCCGGCAACCGCGGCTATCCCCGCTGTATCGGGCAATCCGACGGATTGCCAACACCTGCGCAGTTCGTCGATGAATCCTGGCCGGCGATGATCCAAGGCACGAACCACGCCTATCGCCCCATCCCGCTCTATAGCCCATTTCAAGCGCGAGTTACCGATATCCACCAACAGTTTCATGACGCCCTATAACTGACTTCGCCCGAGGCATAGGCGCGAATCCGGCCATCGGCCTCTTCCAGCAACAGCAAACCTCGATCGTCTATGCCTTTTACCGTGCCATCGACGCGTTGGCCGCCGATAAACATCGTCACCGCCCTACCCTGCATACAATCGTAAGTTCGCCATTCGTCGAGATAGTTCGCCAAAGTGAGCGAATCGAAATCCGCGACGATGGGCATCATTTCATTCAACAAGCCGGCCGCCAAACGGTTACGCAGTTGCAGAGCCTGGAAGCCCAATATTTGCTGCAAGTCGACCCAGGCCTGTTCTATGGCTTCGGCTTGCCGTTGCGGAAGATGAATATTCAAACCCAGGCCGATGACGGCATGACAAGGTCCGCCGGCTTCACCCGATACCTCGATTAAAATGCCGGCAAGTTTACGGCCGTTCCAGTAAACATCATTGGGCCACTTCAAACCCACTTCGTCGACACCCGCACGACGCAACGCCCTGATCACAGCCACCCCTATCGCCAGACTCAAACCGGCTATTGCCGCAGGTCCCTCCGAATAACGCCAAAGAATGGAAAGATAAATATTATGTCCGAACGGCGAAACCCAGTTTCGTCCACGCCGCCCTTTGCCGGCGGTTTGGTATTCAGCCAGACAAACCTGCCCCGAGACGTGGGTCGTACGGGCGATTTCCGAGAGATGGGCATTGGTGGAATGAATGACGGCATGAATCTCCATTCGGTTGATCAGAGCGCCGGTGCGTTCGTCCAGATGCGCTACGATCTCTTCCCTATCCAATAACTGCAGCGGCGTTTGCAATTTGTAACCTTTCCCTGTGACCGCGACGACCTCTACGCCGCAATCGGCCATTGCCTGCAAATGTTTCCAGATGGCGGTGCGGCTGACAGCCAAAACGCCGGCCAATTCCGTTCCGGAGTGAAATTGGCCGTCTGCAAGCAAGGCCAATAATCGCATATGATGTTCGGAAATCAACATAATCCCGTCAGATAACGCCGTATTGATGCTCATTGCACCCTGAATTTCGGCTCAATACCGCCCAAACCGGCCAAACCGGAGAGAAACCAAGTTTCCAGAGTTGAAATGGAAAGTGACGCAAACTAGCGATTGTTTTTATCGCGAAATTGCTGCATTTGTTTCTTGATGACATGTTTGATCAGCAACTCCCTGTCTTCCTCGTTCATGTTGATATATTCCACGCAAATCTCGAAAGGATGTAAGGCATCGACCTGAGCGATGTCTTTACATTGCACCACGCGGGCGTAAGCGACGATAACCGCCAAACAGGATGTCAGCAACATCCGCAATTCCAGCAAGGTACCGACCGCAATGGGGTGATCGTTGCTGAAAGCAAGCCCCGAGGCGCTCAAGTTGACTTCCAGTTTGTCGTGTTCGTAAAACTCGTTATCCTGATTGA
>JAQTYP010000442.1 GCA_028688235.1 Methylomonas sp. | reverse complement strand
CGCCTGATAATAGGGTAAATTTCTAACCATTAAACTCGATTGTCGGAAATGCACTTTTAAAATCAGCGAATTTTGGAATAGTTTGCGAATAAAAGGGCTGGCAATATGTGGAGTCACGGATTCAGGTGTTAATTTTGAGGTAACTGTAACTACAGACGAAAAACAAGGCAGTGAAGCAAAACTTAATGTAGTTGCTGCTTTTGTTGGCGGCGGGGTATCTGGTCAAAGTAGTAATTCAAATGCTTATGCCGGTAAGCTCTCTTTTAAAATTCCAGTATGCTTACCTAAACAGAAAAAAGATGGAAAACCATAACATGGCGCTCATAGGGACGCTTCGCGATGCTACGCGCCCCTTAGCTTCACGTTAGGTAATTATAGTAACTCGTAATTAAAAATTGATTTGCGGAGAATAAATGAAAGCATGGGGAGTACTTCTAATTATTGTTGGTGTTATATGTGGATATTTAGTAGGGACGATGCACAGCTCGGTTGAATCGGGTTTAGGCTTAGGAGTTAATAGCCTGGGTTTGAATATTCAGCCAAACCCAGAGCTACAACCAGAGCAATTACCGGAATTAAAAATAGAGACAAAATCGCCTGATACCGCAGTCAAATCTTGGTGGAGTATGATCGATTACGAAGGTAAGCTTAAAGTTGATGAATGTGTCAAGTACAAGGATAGCTATCAGAAAAGTGAAGAGCAAGTTTACAAGTCTATTCAGCAGATAACAAATGGAGCGTTATTGGCTTACAAAACCCCCAAGCCATTAGAATGCAAGACAGAAAAATTTAACAGGGAAATTACTGAGGTTAAACCCGAAACCGAAACAAGGGCGGTTGTATACGCAACTATCAAAAATGTCACTCCTGTTCCCGAAGGAGCACAACCCACAGCCGATAACGTAAAGAAGCGAAAGGATGGATATAAATTCAAGTATGTACTTGAAAAAGATTCTGGTGGATGGAAAGTTGTTCAGGTCTATAGATACGAAGAAATAAATCGCATTTTAGGAAAAGATGACTTGTGGGATGCTAAATACCAACCCTCAAATGAACCCTCTTATCCTGAAGATGTTTATTTTCAATAGCCCATAAGATGGACTCGCTGATATGCAATCAATCATAGTTTTAAAGGTGATAGTTTTGTCTTAGCGGTGTTGCTTGGTCTAACAAGTCGGTCAAAGGGACGCGCCACCCATTGGCGGTTTTGAAGTATTGGTTTTTATCAAGGTTCGGTGGCTTCGTTTGGCTTTCATTAGCGGCGCGCCCCTTACCGTAACGTTATGTTTCAAAAAGAATAAGCCATGTTTAATATTCTTGCATCAGTAGATTTTTGGAAGTTTGCAGCCCCTCTTTTCGGGGCAATTTTCGCTTGGTTCGTTAACGAGTGGCGAAAACGCGTTTGGGAGCAATACCAAAGGAAAGAGGAAAGCTACAGAGAATTACTTCGTTGCCTTAGAGGCTTTTATATCGGATCGAACAACGCAAATGAACTCAAAGCAGAGTTCCTTAGCCAGCTAAATCGGTGCTGGTTATATTGCCCAGATGATGTGATTTTAAAAGGGTATGCATTTTTAGATACAGTGCATGCCTCAAATCCATCAACGGATGAGGTAAAAGAAAAGGCAATGGGTGATTTTGTTGCATCAATTAGAAATGATCTCTTGTCGAGGAAATTGGTAAGTAGCACCGATTTAACTGGAAATGACTTTAAGCATTTGAATGCAAATTAAGCAAAAATATAACCCAGCGCTCAAGGCGACGCTTCGCGGCGCGAATGCGCTTAGCAACCAGCATATATTGAGAAATTTATGAAGCCATCATGGAATGATATAAAAGTTCTTGGCAACAGCATGATTGTCAAATCTTCATACTATTAGGTAATCGCGTAGGGTATGCTCCGCATACCATTTTCAATAGTTTCAGATGAATCAAACGCCAAAAAGGTACGCGGTGCGTACGCGGCTATGGACGAAGACGACCTGAGCAGGCCGGGGTTTCTAACCCCGGCCTCAACGTTTAAAACAACTTTACAATTCCGTAAACAGTAAGAACGGGATAACAAATCCCGTCCGGTCTTTGTTATTGGCGCCGCCGTCACTTCTCTAAATTCCATTTTATAAGAGTATCTCACTCAGTTGAGGCGTCAAAAACCCGGCTGTCGTTTTCTAAGTCATTGAAATACTGTCAATAAAATTGTGGCTCAAATGTTGCTAATTAGCTAGGTAGCGTAAAAGAGCCTAAGCTATGAATACACCTAATCTACAATATCAACAAAAAACCGAGCGTCTGACCGATGCCTTTCGGGTTTTTAACGAACTGTCCGAAAATCTTGCCTCGTCTTACCAGGGTTTACAGGAGCAGGTCGCTAATCTGAATCGTCAATTGGCGGCGGCTCGGAATGAGCGTTTGACTACCTTGATCGAAAAGGAAAAACTGGCCAGTCGCTTACAACAAATACTGGCAGCATTGCCGGCTGCCGTCATCGTGCTGAATGCTCAAAACAAAATCATCGATTGTAACCAACAGGCTATCCAGTTTTTAGGAGAGCCGCTGTTGGGTCAGTTGTGGCAAACAGTGGTTGCACGTCGTTTGCTGCCGGTGCCGGATTCGCCGCACGAAAGGCAGCTCAAAGATGGTCGGATCGTGAATTTGGTGCTTAATCATCTCAGTAATAATGCAGAACAAATCATTTTGTTATCGGATGTTAGTGAGTTACGTAATTTGCAAGACACTTTGGCACAACAAAAACATTTATCGGCCATGGGCGAAATGGTGGCCAGTTTGGCGCATCAAGTCAGAACACCGCTGGCCACGGCTATTTTATATGCCTCACAAATGACCAAACCTGAATTAGTTGCGGTTAAACGGCAGCAATTTTCGGAAAAGATTTTGGAGCGCTTGCACTTTCTGGAACGGCAAGTGAATGACATGTTGATTTACGCCAAACAGGGCCGGTTGGCTATGCAGGGTTTTTCATTAACCCATCTGTTGAAACATGTTGAGGACAGAATGGAGGGCTTTAGCGGGGCGTTTTTACTCGATAATCGGCTAGATGAAATGACCTTAATTGGCAATGAAGATGCATTGTGTGGGGCGTTATTGAATTTAATCAACAATGCCGTTGAAGCCGGCGCAGAGCTTATTAGCGTGAAGGTGGAATCAAGCGCGCAAGGTATTGAAATTCGTATCCAGGATAACGGGCCGGGGATAGCGCAAGTTGTGCAAAAGCAATTATTCGAGCCGTTTTATACCACCAAAATCCACGGTACCGGTTTAGGCTTGGCGGTGGTGGAAAGTGTCGTCAAAGCACATGCAGGTACTGTGACATGTCGGTCTGAATTAGGCCAGGGTAGTGTATTTATTTTAACGTTGCCGATTTGCGAAGCCGAATTGGGATTGTCTTTGGCGGGTGTA
>JAQTYP010000441.1 GCA_028688235.1 Methylomonas sp. | reverse complement strand
GGCTGCGGATTACCAGCCTAAGGTAGTCTACAGCGATGAAAGCGCACAAAGTGCTACCGAGACAAATTCCGCGGCAGCGGCCCCTGTCGAAGAAGCCGATCCAAACTATCCGGCAACTAATTATCAACCCAAAGTCCTTTTTAGCGATGCGGATTACAAGCACAGCTCTGCGGCGCCAAGTGCCCCTGGAGCCGCTTCGTCTGCTTCCTCATCCTCTGCTGCATCGGTTTCCGCGAGTTCAGCGGAAGACGTACAAGTTGAAAAACCCGCTTCGTCCGATTTGAGCTTGTTCGGCATTATCGCGCTGGCGGCTGCCGGTTTTTATTTTTTCAGTAAAAAACAATCCGGTGCGTCGGGGGCTGCAGCGGCCGCTTCTGAAGATTACACCGCATCCGTTGGCGGATCGACAGGCGTCGAAAAATACCTGGAAAAAATGGGCGCCAACAAAACCGGCGTGGCCAAATATCTGGAAAAACAAACCGAAAATCCAAAAACCGGCGTTGCCAAATATATGGCAAAACAAATCGTCAAAGACAGAGAAGCGGCTGCCGCAAGAGCGACAGGTGTCGAAAAATATTTGCGCGACAAAGCCTAATGGCAGGCCACGATTTATCTTATGATTTGGGGCTGGACGTCCAAAATTTGTAAGAGCACTTGTTAACGGAGATCGTCACATTTTGCACCTTGTTGATCTACCACCGGTAGACAGAGGTTGCGAGGCGTGGCGATTTTTGTTTTTATCGAACGACGAGTGGTATTGGGCCTTATTGTCTACACCTTTTAAGAATCAGAATTGCCGATATCGGCTTCGAGCTTGGCCGGCAGTCGGCAAACAAATAGCATTTAATAATAACGAGGATATTTTTATGGCAAGAAACTTACTTGAGCAACTTCGCGAAATGACCGTGGTCGTCGCCGATACGGGCGATATTCAAGCGATCGAAACCTTCAAGCCGCGCGATGCCACCACTAATCCTTCTCTGATTACCGCTGCTGCGCAAATGCCGCAATACCAAGGCATAGTCGATGACACCTTGAAAGGCGCTCGCGCAACATTGGGAGCCGGTGCATCCGCTGCAGAAGTCGTTACACTGGCTTTCGACCGTCTGGCGGTTTCTTTCGGTTTGAAAATCTTGGAAATCATCGAAGGCCGTGTTTCAACAGAAGTGGATGCGCGCTTGTCATTCGATGTCGAAGGTACTATTGCCAAAGGCCGAGATCTGATCGCACAATATGAAGCGGCCGGTATCTCCAAAGAACGCGTGCTGATCAAAATCGCTGCGACTTGGGAAGGCATACAGGCGGCGGCTGTTCTGGAAAAAGAAGGCATACATTGTAACCTGACGCTGCTGTTCGGTTTGCACCAGGCGATCGCTTGCGCCGAAAACGGCATTACGCTGATTTCGCCATTCGTCGGCCGTATTCTGGACTGGTACAAAAAAGACACCGGCCGCGATTCTTATGCGCCAGCGGAAGATCCGGGCGTATTGTCCGTGACCTACGTTTACAACTACTACAAAAAATTCGGTTACAAAACCGAAGTCATGGGTGCCAGCTTCCGTAACATCGGCGAAATCACCGAATTGGCTGGTTGTGACCTGTTGACCATAGCGCCGTCATTGCTGGCCGAGCTGCAATCGGTCGAAGGTGAACTGCCGCGCAAACTGGATCCTGCCAAAGCAGGGGCTTCTGCCATCGAAAAAATTACCGTAGACAAAGCGACTTTCGAGCGTATGCACGAAGAAAACCGGATGGCAAAAGAAAAATTGGCCGAAGGTATCGACGGTTTCGCGAAAGCCTTGGAAACCTTGGAAAAATTGTTGTCCGATCGTTTGGCGGCTTTGGAAGCCTAATCATGGTCTAGCCGGGCGGTTTCGCCTAGCTGTATGTGATCTGCAAGGCCGCCGAATCGAGTACGCGGCCTTGATTTGTTATTAACAGGATAAAATATATGCCACAAAAAATATTTGATGTAGTTAAACCGGGCGTTGTCACCGGTGAAGATGTGCAAAAAATCTTTGCCATCTGCAAAGAAAACAATTTTGCGTTGCCGGCAGTAAACGTCATCAGCACCGATACCATCAACTCGGTATTGGAAGCGGCAGCAAAAGCCAAATCGCCTGTCGTCATTCAGTTTTCCAATGGCGGTGCCGCATTCGTTGCCGGTAAGGGCCTGAAACTGGAAGGTCAAGGTTGCTCTATCGTTGGCGCTATCTCCGGTGCCCACCATGTTCACGCCATGGCTGAACTTTATGGCGTGCCTGTCATTTTGCATACCGACCACGCGGCGAAAAAATTGCTGCCTTGGATAGACGGCATGCTGGATACCGGCGAAAAACATTTCGCCGCAACCGGCAAGCCTTTGTTCAGCTCGCACATGCTGGATTTGTCTGAAGAAAGTCTGGAAGAAAACATCGAAATTTGCGGCAAGTACCTGGAACGTATGGCTAAGATGGGCATGACGCTGGAAATCGAATTGGGTTGCACCGGCGGCGAAGAAGATGGCGTCGACAACAGCGGCATGGATCATTCCGCGCTGTACACCCAACCGGAAGACGTGGCTTACGCTTACGAGCATTTGAGCAAAATCAGTCACCGTTTCACGATCGCCGCTTCATTCGGTAACGTGCACGGCGTTTATTCGCCGGGCAACGTCAAACTGACGCCGAAAATTTTGGACAACTCACAAAAATATGTTTCCGAGAAATTCGGTTTGCCGCACAATGCATTGAACTTCGTATTCCATGGCGGTTCAGGCTCTTCTGCAGAAGAGATCAAGGAATCCATCAGTTACGGCGTAGTGAAAATGAACATCGACACCGATACTCAATGGGCGACCTGGGAAGGTGTGATGAACTTTTACAAGAAAAACGAAGGCTATCTGCAAGGCCAAATCGGTAACCCTGAAGGTGCCGATAAACCGAACAAAAAGTTCTACGACCCACGCGTATGGCAACGTGCCGGTCAAGAAGGCATGGTTGCGCGCCTGCAGCAGGCCTTCCAGGAATTGAATGCCGTAAACTCGCTGTAAGACAAAAGGCGGCAAAGGGAGTAATTCCTTTGCCGTTCTATCTTTCAATTGCTCGAATGTCGAAATTTTGACATTGGCAATCTTGTCGAATATCACTGCGCGTGGCCGAATCGCCGATTTGTCGCAGGCCTAAGTGTTTCTTCTAAAACGCTGTTTTTTCTTGTATTATCAATCAAGCGATTTTGATATTCCCTGGGTGACTGAGCTACATTTAGTGGCCTGATTAATGCTTTTCATTTTGCAAAGGAACGACATGGCAGAAAATAAGCCGGTAGAGGCAGGCAAAAGATCATCGAAAAAGCTCATTTTGATTATTTTGTTGGCCCAGTCGCTATTGATAGCCGCTGGCGCCGCTTATTACTTCCTTGTCTATAAGCCGGGGAGCAC
>JAQTYP010000440.1 GCA_028688235.1 Methylomonas sp. | reverse complement strand
CGGTGCGGGGGACGCGAAACAGCATGAACTATTTAAGCCAATCGTCGGCGGGTTGCGATAAAAATTCCGCCAGCGGCACGCCGCCCGTGCCTACTAGAATTTTTTTGGCGTGGGGGTATTTTTCGCCGAATATTTGTAACCCCGCCGATAAAACCAGTTTGGACGCACTTTTGACTTCTATGGCCGTCAGCTTTTTGCCTTTAGCCAACACGAAATCGACTTCCTGATTGCCTTCGCGCCAATAGTAAAGTTTGGTGTCTTCGTCGACGGTATTGAGGAGATGCGCGCCGACGCTGCTTTCCACCAAACGGCCCCAATAACTGCGGTCGGCTTGCGCCTCGGCGAAACTGTAATCCTGCAAGGCCGACATCAAGGCGGTGTTGAACACATGCAGTTTGGGCGCGGAATTGCGTTTGCGGACTTCCTGCCCGGCGTATTTATGTAGGCCAGCCAGTAACTTGGTTTCAGCCAGCAAATGCAGATAATCGGCCAGGGTTTCGGTATGCTTGGCTTCGATGATGGCTTCTATCATCTTGGTCAACGACAATTCCTGCCCGGAATAATGGCAACCCAGTTCGAACAACTGTTTCAGCAACATCGGATTTTTGATACGCACCATTTGCAGGATGTCTTTCTCGATATTGGGCTGAATCAAACTATCACGCACATAGCGGCGCCAGCGGGTTTCGTCTTTGATCAGCCAAGCGCTGCCGGGATAGCCGCCGAAATAGACGTATTGTTCGAGCGTTAAACCAAAGGCGTGCTGCATTTCGGTAAAACCCCAGTGGTTGACAGGCAGGGTTTCGTAGCGCCCGGCCAAACTTTCCGACAAGCCTTTTTGCATCAACAATGGCGCTGAACCCAGCAACACCACATGCATCGGTACGTCGTTGGCGCGGTCGGCATCCCACAGGCCTTTGACGATGTCGGACCAATGCTCGATTTTTTGGATCTCGTCTATCGCAAATACAAAAATTTCGTCGCTTTGCGCAGTTTTTAGCCAGGCGGAGGTGCGATTTCGGGCTTCTTGCCAATGGAAGGCCAGCCAGGCTCGGTCTTTCCTTTGTGGCGGGGAAATCGTCGCAGACAGATCAAGTCCGGTAACAGGTTCATCGTCCACCGACACGTAGTAGCCTTGCGCCGGCTTGGCCGAAACGATGTCGCGGATAATGGTGGTTTTACCGACCTGCCTTGGCCCTGCAAGCAAATTGATAAAGTGTACTGGATCGCCGAGCCGGCTTTTGAGCTGGGCTTCCTGAGAGCGCGTGTATTTCATGTTACGTTACTGAGTAAATTTACTCAGTAACGTAACACTTCGATCAGTGCTTGTCTATTTGTACCTATTCAGCGTTTGTGAAGTGTAGGGTGGATAAGCCTTGCGCATCAACCATGATTGCCGGATGCGCTTCGCTTATCCAGCCTACGTTTGTTTTACGTTGTATTGACTGAATAATTACGCCTATTTTTACGCATCAACCTTGAGCTCGATAAAACAGCACCCACATTATTTAAGGAATCACGTCGAGACAACACCAACCATACCTCCTTGTCGTAGTACACTTTCTGCTAGACCGATGTTTCTAGCAAAAGACTACCCAAAGTCAACGAGACGTTTCAAAAATAGGTTCTGCTTTGAATTTTAATCATAGAATGCAAATAGCGATTAAAATTAACGATCCAAATTAAGTCCGGATCAAAAAATGGCTCACAAAAAAGACGCTTCGATATCGGTCGATGCCAACTGGGTAAAAGGCGAATTGTGTCTGGCGGGCATGTTGGATAAACGCATGATTGAGCTGTTGCAGGCCATCGACCGAACAGGATCGATCAACCAAGCCGCCAAGCAAGTAGGCTTGAGTTACAAAGGCGCCTGGCAGATCATAGAGCGGGCCAACAACGGCGCGCCCAAGACTTTAGTCAGCACGGCAACCGGCGGCGCCAAAGGCGGCGGCACCTGTTTAACCGACAGCGGTCATGCTCTTGTCTCGTTGTTTTTACAACTGGAACGGCAACACCAGGAATTCCTTGCCGGGCTTAACCATGATTTGAGCACCGATCCGGACACATTGTTATTGTTGTATCGCCTGGTAGTAAAAACCAGCGCCCGTAATCAGCTGTTCGGACATATCCTGGCGATACAGCCAGGTGCGGTGAATGCGGAAGTCGCGGTGAAACTGAAAGGCGGTGAACAGATTACCGTTACGATAAGCCTTAAGGCCATCGAATCGATGAATTTAAGCGTAGGCGCCGACGCTCTGCTGTTGATCAACAGCGCCGACATGATTTTGACCGCGGATGAGGATCAGCGGCAGTTCGTGGCCAAAAACCATTTGCGCTGCCGCGTGCTTCGTGTACAACAGGATAATGTGAATGCAGAAGTAATGGTTCAGTTACCCGGCGGGGAAATACTGGCGATTTCGGTCACGCCGCTAAGCGTAAACGCCATGACTATAGAAACCGGCCAAGACCTATGGGCTATCTTCAACAGCAATGCGCCCATTTTGGGCGTTCGCAGTTAAACAGTGAAAACCGGTTTGCGGCACATTCCCTGTGCACGCAAGCCGGGACCGATATCATTCGGCCATCAAAGCCAGCCTATTTTCCAGCTCCACGGCGACCAACGCGTCGTAATGGCGCTGCAAAACCGAACAGGTCGGACGCGGAGACAGTTCGGCTTCGATCTCATCTTTTAGATAAGTCAGGAAGCTGGCAGTCTGCGTCGGCGCTTTCGGCCATGGCGTTTTTTCTACGACATTGACATCTAATGCCGAAATAGCGCCCGCCGACAATTGCGACTTGGAGACATACCGCATACCGCCGCTCACTGGGGAAAAAAAGCATGCAGTGAAAAGGGACAGAACCATAAACAACACGATAATCTCTAACATATCAACACCTCAGGACCAGAAAAAAACGCCGACTGCCCATCCCTATCGATGCGGTACGGGTATAACGGCAGTTCCTGATCAGCAATAAAAATGCCAGCTCGTCGAAACAGCCACCATGCCGCTTTTATGGGCCTTATCCGATCAAAATCACCAAAATATTTGTTGTTTTTATAACAATCGACGAAGGATAAGCGACAACATAGGCCAAATCCTGCGGAAGACTCGCCGAGTTTACCTGGAGAGCCCTTGATCGACCGCTAAACACATCGTCCAAGAAATACACAATATCTGTCTCGATTTTGGACAAAGGGAACTGGAACATTTAAAGTACATTAATTCCTATCAGGAATTCGGCCTGAAACTCCCGATCCAATTTTTTCGGCTACCGACTTAAGCCGGGACGGTCAGAGGTTAAGCCGTTCGTGGTGAGCAAAGTCGAACCATGAATGGCTTAACCGTTCACCCTTCGACAAGCTCTCAAGAAACAGCTTAGTTAAGCATTTATAATCAATGGCTTACAAATCTGCAAC
>JAQTYP010000029.1 GCA_028688235.1 Methylomonas sp. | reverse complement strand
ATCGGCGCGACACGATCCTGCCGACACCAGTCCAAAACAAGCCATAGCGAGACACGCCCGTTTCATTTTACGAAGCCAAATGCTTTTGCCGGAACACTTCGTACATCAATACGCCGGCCGCTACCGACACGTTCAGGCTTTCCACCTGCCCCGCCATCGGAATCTTGACCAGAAAATCGCAATGCTGCCGAGTCAGATGGCGCATACCCGTACCTTCCGTCCCCATGACCACGGCCAACGGCATATCCAGCTTCATTTCGTAGATGGTTTGCTCGGCCTCGCCTGCGGCGCCCATTATCCAAATATTTTGCTCTTTCAACCAGCGCAACACTCTTGCCAGATTGGTCACCTGATAGACCGGCACGGTTTCAGCCGCACCGCTGGCTACCTTGCAGACCGTAGGCGTAATGCCCGCCGCATTATCCTTGGTAACGATGATACCGTGAGCACCGACCGCATCGGCCGTACGCAGGCAAGCCCCCAGATTGTGCGGGTCCTGAACCTGGTCCAAAACCAGATAAAAAGCCGGCTCGGACAAAGCCTGTACGGCTTGCTTCAAATCGTCTTCGCTGCGCATCGCCGGCAATTCCACCGCCACGACGATGCCCTGATGATTTTTGCCGTCGGCCATGCGATCGAGTTTTTTGCGTTCGGTTTTTTCCGCCCGCACGCCCAAGGCATCCAAGTCATCGAGCACCTGTTTCAGGCGGGCATCCTGGCGCTGTCCGTCGACCCAGGCCCTACGGATCTTTTGCGGGGAATAGTCCAGCGCGGCCTGCACGGCATGTATGCCGAATAATTGGGTAACGCTCATGATCGCCCACGTCTTCTGGATTTACTTGCGGTTTTGCTTGCTTTGGCCTTATCGGTTTTTTTCTTGGCGTCGGACTTATTCCCGGCCTTTTTGCCGGCGTTACTCGCCTGTACCAATTCGAAATCGATTTTTTTGTCGTCCAATACCACCCTGACCACTCTGACCTTGACCAAATCGCCGAGACGATAGCGCACGCCGGTGCGTTCGCCGTGTAATTGATGGCGACCTGCATCGAATTCGTAGTAATCCCCATGCAGGGAAGCGATATGCACCAAGCCTTCGACGTAAATCGCCTGCAATTCCACGAAAAAGCCGAAACCGGTCACGGCGGAAATCACGCCGTCGAATTCCTCGCCTATCTTGTCCATCATGTATTCGCACTTCAACCACGTCACGACGTCGCGCGTGGCGTCGTCGGCGCGGCGCTCGTTGGCCGAACAATGCTCGCCCAACACCACCATGTCCGGATGCGAATAATGAAACTCGGAAGGCTTTTTTCCGGCCAGACAATGCCTAATCGCCCTATGCACCAGCAAATCGGGGTAACGCCGAATCGGCGAGGTAAAGTGGGCGTAGGCCTCCAGCGCCAAACCGAAATGGCCCTTGGTGTCGGGACTATAAACCGCTTGCGACATCGAGCGCAGCAATATGGTTTGAATCAAGTGGGCGTCTTTTCTGTCTTTGACCGACTCCAGCAAATGCATGTAATCCAACGGCGTCGGCTGGGCTCCGCCGCCGAGAAACAAACCCAATTCACCGAGAAAAGTCTTCAAGGCCAGCAGCTTTTCGGCGCCGGGACCGTCGTGTATCCGTAGCAACCGCGGCATTTTCTTACGGTTCAGGAATTTGGCCGCCGCGGTATTGGCGGTGATCATGAATTCTTCGATCAACTTATGCGCATCGTTGCGCACCAACGGTACGATTTCGGCGATTTTACGTCCAGCCCCGAACACGATACGGGTCTCCTGCGTATCGAAATCCATCGCCCCGCGCAATTCGCGCTGATGACGCATGACTTTGTACAAGCCGTACAAATTCTCTAAATGCGGCATCAGCTCGACGTATTTCTTGGCTAATTCCTGATCGCCATCCACCAGCATCTTCGCGACCTGGGTATAGGTCAGGCGCGCATGCGAGCGCATGACGGCTTCGTAAAACCGGGAGCGCAGTACGTTACCCTCCTGGTTGATGACGAGTTCGCACACCATACAGAGGCGATCGACCTCAGGGTTCAACGAACACAAGCCGTTCGATAAAATCTCCGGCAGCATGGGAATGACTTTTTCCGGAAAATACACCGAGGTACTACGATTTTTAGCCTCCTCGTCCAAAGCCGTATCGACTTGCACGTAATGGGAAACGTCGGCGATCGCCACCAATAATTTCCAGCCTTTGGCGGTTTTTTGCGCATAAACGGCGTCGTCGAAATCGCGAGCATCCTCGCCGTCTATCGTCACCAACGGCAAATGCCGGATATCCTCCCTACCCTGCTTGGCCTGTTCCGGCACTTCAGGCGTCAAGGATTGGATTTCTTCCAACAGCGCATCCGGCCATTGGTTGGGCAATTCGTAGGCGCGGATCGCCATTTCGATTTCCATGCCCGGCGCCATGTGCATGCCCAACACCTCGGTCACCCGGCCAATCGGCTGGCAATGCGCGGTCGGTTGTTGAATGATCTCGGCGACGACGATCTGGCCCTTCTTGGCTCCACCGGTATCTTCCTTGGCGATCAAGACTTCGTGAACGATTTTTTTGTTATCCGGAACGACATACGCCGCGCGCCCTTCGACGAAAAAGCGCCCGACCACCTGATGAGTATTTCGTTCGCTGACTTCGACCACCGCCGCCTCGCGCCGCCCTTTGCGGTCTATGCCGGAAACGCGGGCAATGACTCTATCGTTGTGCATCAAGGGCTTCATTTCCCGCGGAGACAAAAACAAGTCATCGCTGCCGTCGTCGGGTTTCAGGAAACCAAAGCCTTCGGGGTGCCCCAGCACGCGTCCTGCTATCGTATTGTGGCCGTCGCCCAAGCTATATTTTTGCCGACTGTTGAAGACCAATTGGCCGTCGCGTTCCATGGCTCTGAGACGCCGCCGTAGCGCTTCGAGAGCATCCGGCGTTTCCAGACCGAATTGTTGGGCGATTTGTTGGCGTCGTAAGGGTTTGCCGGCTTGTTCGATAAGCTGGAGTATCAGCTCGCGGCTGGGGATGGGATTTTCGTATTTCTCGGCCTCGCGTTGGGCGTGAGGATCTTCGAGATGTTTAAAATCAGTGACCTGATCGTTGTGTTCTGTCATTTATTCTCATTGTATAAAACGGTCGCCAAAACTGGCGCGTGACTGTCGCAAGACAGCGAAATGGGTTAGATGAAGTCATAGCCTTTCTTGCTTTCTTGCGGCTGAGCCGGCATTTCCATGATGCGCCGGCATTCGAACTGCCAATAACCCAAACCGATGTTCTTTCGGCCATTGAGTATGATCGGAAAGTGCTCCTGCCCCAGGTACATGCGCAACACGTCCCCGTCTTTTAACATGAACGATTCCATAATGATATAACTTCTTTCCTGATTCTGATCCTTGACCCCATACAGCAAGGCCTTCCTAGGCTCCGAATCAATCTGCGCATCCGGTTCCTGATAGGTCACAGCATAAGCTTGATGGGCGATGACGGTTATTTCGAATATCAGCTTGTTATCCTGTTTGGGCAACTGAATCTTGCAGACGACGCCCAAGGTGCGCTGATGCGGCAATACATCGGTTTTCCTGAAACTGACCAGACTGCCTATCGACAACACCCCTTCGTTTTCGAAGCCACAAAATAGGGCTCTATCCGAAAAAGTTTCCGTCAATAATTCCAACTCGCCGGAATGAACCAGTCCTGGATCGAGCAGTTCGTGAGTCGCATCCAGGCCTATCGCCAAATAACGATTCAAGCGATCGCTAAACAGAGCGGTACCTTGCGGCTCCTTACCTTGCCAGCGCAGCATCAGATAATCGAACAATTCGGCGGATAGTTTCTGGCTGTCTCCTTTTCGAAATTCCAGCGAGCTGAAACGGGCTTCGTCCTTGCTGCAATATTTATCGGATTGTTTGACGATTTTTTGTAACTTGCCCAAATTCAGGTACAACTGGGCCGATTCCGTTCGCTTATCCTGCGCGAGGCTGGGTGGAGCCGAAAAACTGGGGGGCAAATCCTCGTCCATCAAAATCGAGCACTGAACCGCTTGATCGGCCACCGGTTTCTTTTCGATATCCACCAGTTCGCTGATTTTCTCGATAAAGCCATAAACCGTTTGAAACTCCTTCTGCATCAGTCCGGACGGATAGGCCAGACTCAACAGCAAAATCTGTTTGTAACTATCTTCTATGCTGCTGGATTTATTGAATATGCCGGCCGGCTCGGAAACGCGGACGCTTTCCTTGCCGAGCTTAACGGCCAATTTGTATAGCGAGTGCAGATCGAACCAGATCCAGTCGGGAATGGGCGAGCTCATCATGTAATGGCTGATGACGATATTGCTGAGCCCCTTGATACAGCGTTGTAGCGACAAAGCGGTATTTTTTCCTTGTAACCAGCCGATTTCACGGCGGGTAAGCCCCCGAGCCACTATCCAGTAACCGATGGTAAATTGCTTTTCGATGATAACGACCAGCGAAAAGATCTTTTTTTCTATTTCTCCCTTGGGAAAACCGGATTTGATCAGCCTCGATCGCAGATAGTCCTCGATGATCAAATATTGCGGCCTGAGCATCTCCAACGCATTCAAGCGATTGGCATTGGACATCTCCAAAGAAATCAAGTCATTGACAAAATCCTGAAACAAACGCGTCGCCAACCCCGGATTGGCCGTAGGCAGCTCCGAAACCCATTGCCGCAACGCGGGTTCCGCGAAAGTGGCCGCCAGATGGGCGTCGTTTTTTTGTTCGGGAATGACCAGAAAAAAAGAGTTTTTCACACGCTGTCCAAGCTTATGGATTTAGCCATCAGACGGATTTTGGCCTGATAAGAAAATGGAGTGGGCGTAATGCGGCACTATCGAGGAGACACTTTTAATGCGCCCAGCGTCACGCCGATATCGACGCCGCGCCCTTTTCCGGACAAAACCAGCGATATTTCGCCCGAAGTCAACACCTGGCCGTCGACGGACTTGGTCACCCCCGCATGTCCCTCGAACGCGACATAATGTCCATAGATCTCGTTCAGGTTGCGGACATCCGAAAAAACGCCCGTGCCTTCTATCTCGGACTTGCCTATCGTAAATCCTATGCTCTTGGACGCCAGCCCTACCTGGGCGCGCTGACCGTTGCTGCAACTGATGAAACCGATGCCGTCATATTGCTTATAGACGAACGACCAGCCGCTCAGCTTGTAAGTCATCGTGCATGACGTCATCGCTTGCGAAGCCGCTATTGGCGCGAACCCCGCCAGACAAACCGAAACAACAGCATATAACCACCGGGAAAATCGGGTTTTCATTTTATCTCCACATATCCCCGTCTAAAAACGGGCATAATTTGCATGAGGCCCAATTATAGTACAAAGCGGTCGCCGCCGGTCACGATGCCACGTTCAAAGATAAGCGCACACTGATAGGGCCATCGTGTTCGCTGGTATCCACTTCCGTCGCCATGATATAAAGCCTGTCTCTGGCTATGCCGCCCTGCTCCGTTAGATATTTGACGATACGATTGGCCCTGGACACCGCCAATTCGTTCAGGCGTTGAGGTTCCGGCGGCATCACGGCTTCCAGCTCTTCCCGCGCGACGGCGTAAAAATCCGCATCGGGCTTGCTCTTGATGCGCGGCGCCCCAAACAAGCCATGCTCTATCCTGTCGGGGAAAACCTCGGCATAAAACTTGGCCAACAACCTTTTGTACTCGGATTCCGATAATTCCAAATATTCCGAACGTATTTTCTCGCCCTTATCGCGAAGCTCACCCGATTTCATTTTTTTGAGCACATCCATCAATGCCTCGTGGCGCATGACCGGCCAGTCTTGCTGCTGATAGGCCAGTCCCTTGATCTCCAGCACCAATTCCGGTTTGACATTCAGGGCCTTGGCTATCTGCTGCAACTTCGTTTGTTCCTCAACGCTAAGATCGATGTTGCCGGCGGCAAAGCCTATCGTACTTAAATCCGCGTCGCTATCGAATAGCGACGCGATCGCCTTGAATGGAGCGCTGACAGTCTTGGTGATCAAATTGACCAACACATCCGTTACCAGCGACCCGACGCTAAACTTGGGATCTTCCAGGCTGCCGGTCACGGGAAAATCCAGATTGATTTTGCCGTCGCCGTCTTTCAGCAAGGCTATGCCCAATTCCAGCGGCAAGGATACCGCCTTGGGATTCTCGACCTTTTCGCCCAATGCCAACTGATCGATGAATATCTTGTTGTGCGCGGCCAATTTGCCGCGCTTGATGTTGTAGGTCAGATCCAGCGCCATTTGGCCTTTCTCTATCCTGTAGCCGGCGAATTCCGCCATATAAGGCGTCACCAGCGGCAACGGCAAATGTTTGAAACTCAAGGCAATATCGGAGTCGCCGCTTTTCAGCTGGTAGTTGCCCGCGATATTGACGGTGGCCAAATCGAGCACCTTGCCGCGCAATTTCAATTTAGCCGCGTCATCGGTATTAGACGCAAATCCGTCGATTTGCCCATTCAAATCGTTCATCTTGACGACGAAAGGCAAGATCAACGAATAATCGGCAAAATCGGATTGTCCCTGTTCGAGCGCGATCTTGCCTATCGTGACGACAGGCTGATGGTTCTTTGCAGATTCTTCCGCATTTTTGCCGACTGGCTGAGTCGGGGCTTTGGGCCCTACCTCCTTTTTCGCGACCAGGATATCGTCGACATTGTTGCTGCCGTCTTTTTTGATCGTAAACCGCACGTAAGGCTGGTCGAACACCACTTCGCCCAATTTGAAATCCTGTTTCGAGGCATCCAACGTCATTTGCCTCAGTTCCAAATTTGCCCATTTGACAAAATCCAGGTTCTTGGCCTTGTCACGGGTAAGCAGACTATTGACGGCGGCATCGCCCTGATAATTCACCTGTAAATCATCCGCCGCAACAATCTGCAGCTGTCCTTTAGTACTCAGCTCGCCGTCGACCAATTCCAGATTCAGGTAAGGATCCAGATAGGCCTGAAAACTCTTTAATTTGATTTGCGCCAAATCCACGGCCCAATTGGCCGAAAATGGCGACAAGCCCAGATCGCCGCTCAGTTTCAGGTGGCCCAGTTTGTTGAAGCGCGTGCGAAATTGCAACGGTAGTTTGATGCCATCGGTATTGTGATAATCGCGTAGCACGCAATCGAGTTCGTCGAAATGCATTTCCACGGGCTTGGCCTGACTGAAATCGGTAAACGCTATTTGATAGCCGTTTAAGGCCAATTCACCGAGGCTGATGCGCCAGGCGGTGGAAGCCGCCGATTCTTCGGGCGAAACGTCGGCGACGGGCTCGCTTGGCTGGTTGTCGAACAGGCTTTGATAATTGAACCGGCCGTCGGCCTGCAACCAGGCTTTGATCTCGGCAGCGTTGGAGGCGATGGAGTCTATGTCGACTCGCCGGTCTTTTAGATTCAGCCTGATGCCGTTTGCGGCGACGAGCGGCAGATGCAGCAAGGCGTCGGCCTTATTTTTTTCGGTGAGCGTAAGCTGCCTGAACTCCAGCCTACCGCCATCCACCGAAAGCTGCACATCCGCGCCGTCCTTGGCGTCGAGTACATAGTTTGCCGCCAAGGATAATCTACCCTCGCCGATTTCGAGCGGCAGGTCTTGCGGCAAAGCCAAAGCCCGGAGCTTGGCCAGAGCGATGCCGTCCAGTTTGACGCTCCCCTTGCTGCTAGCTGCCGACAGATTGAATTCGCCCTGTATGTCCAGTCCGCCGCCGGACGCCAGCTTCGAAGCCAGGGCGTAAGGCGATATGGCATCGGGACGCGTCGTGAATTCCGTGATGGAAAGTTCTATCGCCTGCACCGTTTCGGTTTCCGTCCGGCCCATAGATCTGTCTACCCAGCCCAGCCGACCCTGCGCCAAACGGATTCGATGTATAGCCACCGGCGGAAATCCGCTGTTTTCGGAAGACTCGGGGCTCGGCTGCTCGGACTGCGAGACTTTTTCCAATAGCGAATTAAAATTGAAACGACCTTCGGCATCGCGCTCTATGTCCAGCTCGGGTTGCCTCAAGTCCAGCGAGCCGATAATCAAGGCTTTTTGCTCGAGCGATTCCAGCACGTCGACGTCGACGGCCAATTCGGCGAAGGCGAGCCAGGGTTTACCGTCCGGCGATAATAAACGCGCCCCTTGTAAATCGGCCTTCAATTCGAAAGGATGAAAATGAACCGCTTGCAGCTCGGCGGACTGCCCCGTCAAGTCCGACAACAATTCCGGCAGGCGTTCGCGCGCCAACTTCGGTACGAGATAAAACCCCGCCCAGGCGTAGACACCCAACAATGTGAGCACTACGGCAAAGAGGATCAGGACTTTCTTCAGCATGAAGCCGGCGAACTAATGCAGTTTATTCAGAAAATCCGGCTCGATTCGGCAACCGCCCAGATCGGGATAATCGGCAATATTCTGTTCGAAATCGCGAAAGGTCGGATGCTGAAAACTCACGCGCGAAATCTTGCCCTGAGTCAACTCGAACTCCAACGCCCCGCCCTTTTCCCGCGGACCGCCGGGTTTGGTGACAAACAATAAAATGCCGATATTGGCCATAGGCTGACTTTGCTCCTGAGCCGGACGTACGCAACTGTAGGCGTCTACCGTCAAACCGCTCATCACGTCGGCCAATTGCTTGGCATTGATCGTAACGCCTTCGTCGGCAATCGGCTGCGGCAGTTGCAACAAAGCTTCCAGACCGAAATTACTCAAATGGTTTTGCAATAACACCGCACCGTTTCCGGCTTTTTCGTTGAACAACAATGGATAAAGTTGTCTGGCCATTTCGTCTTTATCCGTTTGATTCAACGCCGCCAGCAACTGGCGGCCCAGCGATTGCACCGAGCTGATCGCACCCTCTTTCTTTTGACGGTTACTGCTCAAGTCGCCCCAGTCCTGCTCGGTATTGACCTGCAATTTCATGCTTTTCATCACGCCATAATCTTCGCTGGCCAAGCAAGCCGAAAAGCCTTTGTCTCGATATTGCTCCAGCAGCCTTGGCCGGATGGCATCGGCCATAGCCCGTTGCGGGGAAATATTGAAGTTTTTCCAGTCCGGAGATTGGTTTAGAAAATAATACAGTACGGCGTTACGGTCGAATTTATTGAATCCCAAACCCTTCATGACCAGCTTAAGCCGTCGGCACTGGGTTTCGACGTCCTGATAGTTTTGCCAATCCGGCTTCAAATTCGGTTTTTCCGCCTCAGCGACCTGATCGATCAACTGCTGCAACGGCACTTCGCCGCCGGCGGTCTGTATCGGCACCCGCCAAAGTTCTTCCAAAGACAAGTCGTGAGCGTCTGGCACCCCGTCTATAGTCGACTTCAACAACAGCGACGCAACGATTTCCGGAAAAATCCGCATTTCGCCCAACAATTTGGTGTCGTCAGCCCACAGTTTTGCGCCGCCATCCATCACTTCATAAACGGCCAGGCGACTTTGCGTCAGATGGGCGCCGTTGCCGGCCATGGAAATGCTGTCGGCCAAGGTATGAGTTTCCGAGCTGTATTTGGCCGAAGTCGACGGTTTGTTGCTCACGGGCTGAGCCGCCGTCGACTCCACCCAGCTTCCCGCCAGTTTACCCATTACCGCGATGCCCGTTCCTACGCCGGTCAAGGCCATTAGCCCACTGGCGGCGTTGATATCGCCTACGATTTGAGACAAATTGGCCTCGCGGCTATTGCTGGTCAGAAAGCGGTATTCCAGTTGGGTATCTTTGGCCGTATCCAGACGCAACCAGGGCGTCAGATAGATCTTTTTGGTTTCGAGACGATAATTACATTTGCCTGTCGTGGCTTGATATAAAAATCCGCTGGCTTCGCGGCGGAATTTGAGGGGCTCGTTATGGATATCGAACAACAAGGCCGCCGACATATCGCCGGTTTCGTAAGAAGCTCCGACATCGCTGCATCCGCCTTTCAACGCGTTATCGCCCTTGAACTCGAATTCCGACACCAGTTGCACGTAGTAATCGTCGCCCGTCACCGAAACCTGGCCTTTTACCGGTGACAAAGCCGATGCCTCGGTTTTGGGATAATCGACGACGATCTGCCGACTGGTAGCGCATCCAGACAGCAAAGCGCCACTCAGCAAAGCTGAGTTGATCAATAAAGCATAACGTATCGACATGGAGCTCCCTGATGGAATAATGCAAACCCCGCGAAAAACCTCGACCCGATATTTATGCGGCGTGTTGCATGATGATAAATTGAAGTGTGTATTGTGACTAATATTTTATCGCACGCATAACATTAACCCATGTCTTGCTTGAAACGGTGAATCTGCCGCCTTTGCTTTTTATTGGGCTTGCGTTCGCGCTCGGAAGGAGGCAACGAGGCAGTCTGCTGTTTTTGCAGTTCGATTTGTCTATGGCGCTTTTCCGCGCTGGCCTCGTCTTCCTGATAAAGCGAGGCCGCTTCCTTGGCCGGGCGGCGCTGTTTGTTTAAATCGGTAACTTCGATGTTCCAGGTATATTGGTCTTTGGTGACCGTTACCCAATCGCCGATTTTGATATCCTTGCCCGGTTTGCAACGCTGGCCGTTGACATGAACCTTGCCACCGTTGACGGCGTCGGCGGCAAGGCTGCGGGTTTTAAAAAAACGCGCAGCCCACAGCCATTTATCGATACGAATGGCCGCGACGTCAGCCAAGCGGCAAACCACTCTCAGCCCAAGCCTTGAATCCACCGGCCATGCTAACCGCATTTTGATAACCCAGCTGATTCAGCGCCAATGTCGCCAAGGCCGAACGGCCGCCGGTTTGGCAATAGACGACGATATCCGCCTGATGCTTGCCTTGAAAATCGGGGTGGCTGTCGATCTTGAATTCCAGCACGCCGCGCGGAATATTTACGGCCCCCGGCAAATGGCCCGCGGCAAACTCCGCGGGCTCCCGGACATCGAGAATCAAACTGCCGCCCAATTGGCTGTTGGCCGCGGCCGTATCGATTTCCTTGATCTGTTGTTTGGCGTTCGCCACCATGTCTTGCGCGCTAATGGCCATAATACCTCCTGCTGATGTTGATCGAATGGGTGATTATTTTATCAGGCATCCAGGTGCTTTTTCAATTCCTTTGGTATCGAAAACACCACTTTTTCCTCGATGCCGTTGTTCTCCCTGACTATCGTGTTGTCGCCGCCCCAGGCTTTCAACTGAGCTATCACTTCCTGCACCAACACTTCCGGTGCCGAGGCTCCGGCCGTGACGCCAACCACGTCGACACCGACCAGCCACTCCTGTCTTAAATCCTTATAGGTGTCGATCAAATGAGCCGATTTACCGAGCTGATCGGCGATTTCCCGCAAGCGGTTGGAGTTGGAACTGTTTGGCGAGCCAACCACCAAAATCAAATCCGATATCTTGGCCAGATCGTGAACCGCATCCTGACGGTTTTGAGTGGCATAGCAGATATCGTCTTTTTTCTGCTCCTTGATCGACGGAAACTGTTCGCGCAAGGCGTCGACCATGACCTTGGTATCGGTCATCGATAAGGTCGTTTGCGTAACGTAGGCCAAGTCCTGCGGATTATTGACTTTCAGTCGGCGCACGTCTTCCGGCGTTTCGACCAGATAAATACCGCCGCCTTCGGTGCATCTTTCGTACTGCCCCATCGTGCCTTCCACTTCCGGATGCCCGGCGTGGCCTATCAAAATGACTCCCCTGCCCTGTTTGGCATGTTCGGCCACTTGCATGTGGACCTTGGTCACCAGAGGACAGTTCGCATCGAACACCGTCAGGTTGCGTTCTTCCGCTTCTTTTTGTACTTCCTTCGATACGCCGTGGGCGCTGAAAATCAGATACGACCCGACAGGGACGTCGGTCAACTGTTCGATGAACACCGCGCCTTTCTGCTTCAGCCCGTCGACCACGGTGCGATTGTGTACCACCTCGTGCCGCACGTAAATCGGAGCGCCAAAAGCTTCGATGGCTTGATCGACAATTTCAATGGCCCGGTCAACGCCGGCACAGAATCCACGGGGGTTTGCGAGTACGATTTGCATATTCTTGAGTATTTTACTAGGTTGAACCAAAAAGGATTTTAATCCAATTTTGTGTCTGCGACGATAATTCCGTCGCTATCGGCATACAAATAATGGTCTTTTTTGAAATTGACTCCGGCAAAGGTAATCATCACATCGCGATCGCCATGCCCATGCTTGCGGCTGCATAAAGGATACGTGTTCAACGCCAGCACCCCCAGCGGCATTTGCGCAATGACGTCCGCACTGCGGATGCAGCCGTAGATGACGATACCCTGCCAGCCATTTTCCAACGCAAGCTGTGCCAGCGTATCGCCGAACAACGCACACCGCCTGGAACCACCACCGTCTACGACCAATATCCTGCCGTGCCCCTTTTCCTGCAGCACGGTGCGCAACAGGGAATTGTCCTCGAAAGTTTTCAGTGTCGTAAGCCGTCCGCAAAACTGTCGCCGGCCGCCGAAGTGCCTGAACAAGGGCTCGGCAATCTGAAAATTATCCTTGTCGGAAAATCGGTCGCACAAATCGGCGGTTGTAAATTCCATGGTTGCCCCCGGTATCGGAATTTTGTTTCGTCTACGGCTTCTCGTTTAAAACGGGACACAGAGGGAGGCTTAACCTCTGACTGTCCCGGCTTAAGTCGGAAGCCTCGTCTACAAGCATTATGCTATCGTTTCCACGCCCAGGCATACGAAACATAGAATAAACCAGCCAGCATGTTACCCCGGCTTTCCGCCCACCGATCGCGGCAGACAGGAAGTTGGCAACGATTTATCAGTAACACTCGAGGCTGACTTCAATAATAGCGGGCCAGCAGGCCGTATCGGCAATCGGACTCAGGCAAAGGGATACGCACCTCGTAACCGCCACCCGCTGCCTCCTGCATCGCATTGCCGTATTTGTCGAACATGCTCTCGACGACAATATCTTTATTGCCTGCCGGCAAAATCATTTCCAAGCGATCGCCTACGGAAAATTTGTTTTTGACATCGATATCGGCCAGACCGGTTTCGGGATCATAGGCCGTGATTTCACCGCAAAATTGTTGCTGGTGGCTTTTGGAATAACCGGATATGTAATTTTGATGTTCGTGGGTATGGTGCCGCTGATAAAAGCCGTCCGTATAGCCGCGATTGGCCAGATTATCCAGTACACCCAACAACTCCGGCTGAAACGGTCGCCCAGCCAGCGCATCGTCTATCGCCATACGGTAAGCCTGAGCGGTACGGGCCACATAGAAATGCGACTTGGTCCGGCCTTCGATTTTCAAACTGTCCACGCCAATCTCGACCAAGCGTTGCACGTGTTCGATCGCCCGCAAATCCTTGGAATTCATGATGTAAGTACCGTTTTCGTCTTCCATCACCGGCAACAATTCGCCGGGGCGCCCCTCTTCTTCCAGAAAATACGGCTTATCCGCCAAAGGATGCCGTTCGGCTCCGCCGCAACTGGCCGCATTCATGCCGGCATTTAAATCGGCCATAGACAAAACCGCGCTTTCGTCCAATACATAATCGCCTTCGGCGTTTTCCAGGGCCGGCTTGGTGTCGTACTTCCAGCGGCAGGAGTTGGTGCAGGTACCCTGATTGGGGTCTCTATGATTGAAATACCCGGACAACAGGCAGCGGCCGGAATAGGCGATACACAAAGCCCCGTGCACGAATACTTCCAATTCCATATCCGGACATTCTTGCCGAATCTCGGCGATTTCGTCCAGCGACAGCTCGCGCGACAAGATGACGCGCTCGACGCCCATGCGTTGCCAGAATTTGACACTGGCATAATTGACCGTATTGGCTTGTACCGACAAATGGATAGGCATGTCCGGCCACTGCTCCCGCGTCATCATGATCAAGCCCGGATCGGCCATGATCAATGCATCGGGCTGCATTGCAATGATGGGCGCCATGTCTTTGACGAAGGTTTTGATCTTGGCATTATGTGGGATGACGTTGGCCGCCAGGAAAAACTTCTTTCCCAACTGATGCGCTTCGGCAATACCCTTGGCCAGATTTTCGGCCAGAAAATCGTTGTTACGGACTCTCAAGCTATAGCGAGGCTGCCCCGCATAAACCGCATCGGCGCCGAATGCGAAAGCGTAACGCATGTTGCGGATAGTACCGGCCGGAGAAAGAAGTTCAACGTATTTCATCGAGATTCAACTACAAACAAAAGAGCGTGATTCTAGCAAATTTGGCACGGCAGGCC
>JAQTYP010000028.1 GCA_028688235.1 Methylomonas sp. | reverse complement strand
GGATACCGAGTCGCAATAGCAATAGGCCAAGCATCAGGATACTTTTTCGGCCGATAGGCTTGGAGCCCCTTTGCCATGGTTGCGCGACGGACTTTTTCCAAGATTTTGAGGACGGCAGGCGAATTCTAAAAACGATTCTACCGGTACGGGATGGGAATAAAAAAAGCCTTGCTGCAAATTACAACCCATGGCCGCCAACAATCCTTTCTGTCCCGCTGTTTCTACGCCTTCGGCAATGACTTTCAATCCCAATCGTTGCGCCATCATCACCATGGCTTCCACTATAGCCCTTCGGCCTCTATTGGTTTCCAGGTCGACGATAAAGGAGCGATCAATCTTAAGATAATCGATACTTACCCGCTGCAGATTGCTTAAGGCTGACATACCGACACCGAAATCGTCCAATGCAAGCTGAATTCCGATGGCATGCAAATTTTCCAGTTTTTCAGCGAGTTCTGGAAAGTCCTGGAGCAAAGTACCCTCGGTGATTTCGATTGCGATGGAAGCGGGATTTAGGCCTACGGCCTGCAAGTAATCGACGGCATAACGCTGATCAAGGTCGGCCGTGAATTGCTTTGCAGACATGTTGACACTGATCTGTTTCGAGCCATGTTCATCGACCAGCGCATTCCAGCGCTTGGCCAAATCTACCGCCTCATGGAATACCCAGTTGCCTATCTCCAGGATCAGATCGGACTTCTCGGCCATCGGGATGAATTGGTCCAGGGGTACCGCGCCGAACTCGGGATGCTGCCAGCGCAGCAGCGCTTCGGCTTTGACCACCTGCCCACTGTCGACATCGACAATCGGTTGGTAATGTACTTCGAACTGGCCTTTATCCAACGCCCCACGCAAATCATTGCTAAGTTGCAAACGCCGTTGTTCGCACTCCGACAGTCGATGACAGGAAATACTGTAAGTATTGCGCCCCGCCTCCTTGGCGACGTACATCGTCTTATCGGCATTATGGAGCAAAGATTCGGCATCGTCTCCATCAAACGGATAGAGTGCGACGCCGACACTAGCCGTGACGTAAGCGCTATTTTCGCCACAATCAAACGGCCGCTGCATGACGGCAACGATTTGCTGCGCAACCCGCTCGAATGGTCCTGCATCGGCTATTTCAGGCAGGATGATCACGAATTCATCACCGCCTAGCCGTGCCAGGGTATCGGATTCACGGACGCAGGACCGCATTCTTTTTGCAGCCTCCATCAATAAATCGTCACCCGCTCGATGCCCCAATGTATCATTGACTTCCTTGAATCGATCCAGGTCGATGAATAACACCGCCAAACCGTAATTTCCGCGCTCGGCTTTAATGATTTCCTCGTGCAAACGATTGCCGAACAAACGCCGGTTAGGCAGACCGGTCAACGCATCATAACAAGCCATAGAGTAGATTCGCTGTTCCCTAGCTTTGCGCTCTATCGCTAATGCACTTAAACGACTGGCCTGGAGCAATAAATCCGAACCCTCTTGATCGAGCGATTCCTTCCGCTTGAGATAAAGACAGAGCACGCCTTGCAACTGCCCTGACGATGAAAGAATCGGTTCGAACCAACAGGCGGCCGTACCCATGTCACGGACGAAACACTGACCATACCCTAGGCAGGCCTCTTTGCATGGATCGTCGACGATGACTCTTGCGCCGCTAGTAAGCGATGCCGGCCAGCCTCTACAGCGACCCATCTCATTCGCCAACAGCGTAGTTTCGAGTTCCGCCCGATACGATTCCGGCATCGAAGGCGCCACCACTAACTGCAAGGCGACTTGCCTCTCGTCCTGCACCAGAATACAGCAGCAGACACCCGGTTTTGCCGATTCCACATACAAGGCCACCTGCGTCAACACCCCCGGCAAATCATCGCCGCAAGCCAATCGCTCGAATACACGCTGGCGATGACTTTCGATAATCTGCTGACGGCGGAGATGACTGACATCGATCACCAGTACCGATACACCGATAATTTCGCCAGCACCATCGTATTCCGGCACGAGTTTTTCGATATAACTTTGCGGGAGTCCGTCGCCGTCTGTCCATTCCAACATGATTTCGGATTCATTTCCGCTAGCCATTACCTCTGCCAACAACGCCCTATAGGCCTTGGCGGAAATATTGGTCGGCCACCAGAGTTCATCGATTGACTTCCCGAGAATCTCAGCAGCTCTTTCACTGACGACGATTTGCAAATAAGCCGGACTGGCATAGATACGGCAGAAATTCCGGTCATAACGCACGGTCGCTATCGACAGATTTTCCATCGCCATCCGAAATGCCTGATCAAGATGAAACTGCCGCTTCTCTGACCTGCGGCTACCGTCATTATGTCGATAGTGCTTGCCAAGGCAAGAAATGTCATTTGGCATAATATTCTCGTCCATAAAAGTTAAAAAGCCAGTCATCCGCTTATTGGCTAACCCCGCTCGAGGCTAGCCGCTTGTTGTTCGAACATACCGACGAACATCAAAAACTCATCGGCCGACATGGGCTTGGCATACAAATAGCCCTGCACGTAATCGCATCCGACAGCCGCCAACAGATCCCGCTGTCCCCGGGTTTCCACGCCTTCGGCTATCACCTTCAATCCTAGCCTGTGGGCCATCACCACAATTGCTTCGGCTATCGCCCTATCACCCGAGTCCGTTTCCAGATCGCGAACGAAAGACCTGTCTATTTTCAAATAATGGACATTGTATTTCTTTAGATAGGCCATTGCCGAATAACCCGTCCCGAAATCGTCCATGGCCAATTGCATACCGGCTTGACAAAAGGCGCGTAATTTATTCATGACTTCCACTCTGTCGTTCAGCAGCAATCCCTCGGTAATTTCTATCACCATGGCCTTGGGATTCAGCCCTATGGCCTGTAAATGGTCCAACCATAGAGCGTCCGCAGAGCCGTGCATGAATTGCAGCGGCGACATGTTCACACTGATTTGAAATCCGTCGGTACCGGAATGCAGACTTTGCCATTGCATAGCCATGTCGGCGGCCCGGCGAAACACCCAATCGCCGATTTCGTGTATCACGCCGGTTTCTTCGGCCATGGGGATAAATTGATCGGGACTCACCATGCCCCGCAGAGGATGGTGCCAGCGCAACAAGGCTTCGGCTTTGTCGACGCGCTGGCTAAGGATATTCACGATAGGCTGAAAATAGACGTCGAACTGGCCTGCTTGCAAGGCGTTTCGCAAATCGTTGTTCAATTGCAGATTTTCCTGCACCTCCTGATGCAAGGATCGCGTAAAGAAATTGACTCCGTTACGCCCTGCCTTCTTGACCGCATACATCGATTGATCGGCATAATCGAGCAAACTATCGATGTCTCCCGCATCCTCCGGATAATGTGCGATTCCGATGCTGGCGGAAATATAGGCAACGGAATTTTCCAATTGAAACGGCTTACTCAAGGCTTCTACGATATGTTCGCCTATCAAACCGGCATTCAAATGTCCCTTGTAAGGCGGAATCACGACGACAAATTCGTCGCCAGCCAGACGCTCGACGACATCCGAATCACGCACACTATTTCTGATTCGGATTTCGGCCTGAACCAATAGCTCGTCACCCATATGAAAGCCCAAAGCGACATTGATCTCTTTAAAATGATCGAGATTAATAAACAATAAGGCCATGTTTAAGTCGTTACGCCGACAAATCTCGGCAGCCTCGCGCAAGCGCAAGCCTAACAATTGCCGGCCATGAGACCCCTCCCATGGCTCTAGTCCCTTGGAATTGGCCTTCTTCGCCGCCACAGCCTCACGTTCGATGACTATGGCACTCAAATGAGCGGCCTGACGCAGTGAGGCCAACACTAGCCCCGCCGGTAAACCTATCTGTTTGGAGTAAACGCGCACCACCCCCAGCAAACGATCAGCCTGCGAAAAAATCGGCTCCGACCAACAAGCCTGAGCCCCGATGTCCACCTTCAGTTGCTGACAAACGCTCCCGCAGGATTGACTGCCAATATCGTCCCTGAACAGCCTCCGCCCCAGCAAGGCCGATGCCACGCATTCTGTGTTACAACCACTGAGGTCTGTCGACACCAGAGCATCAAGTATTTCTCGCTGGGTTCCGGAAAGAGACGGCGCGGCCGCTATTCGAAACCGGTTGCGTTTCGGATTCAATATCAAAATAATGCAATATAGCCCCGGCATGGTCGACTCTACCGACAAGGCGATTTGCTCGAAAAGGCTTTTGTTTTCCGCTCCATGCGCTATTTTTTCCAATAAAATCCGCAGCTGCTGTAGCCTATCCTCCACAAAATCGGATCGGCGTACTTCATTCATATAGCAGACCAGCATCTTGCGACCGGAAAAATCCAGCGCATGAAAAGTCAATTCGACCTCGATATTTTGCCCTGAATCCGTAAGCAAATCGGTTCTCAGTATCGCTTTCCCATTGGTGCCAACTTCTTCCCACAACTTCATTAACTTGGGTCGATTCAATGCCGCCATACTGTCGGAAATACACATGCCTCGATGAGCCGCATTGTCGCGTCCCATCACGCGGCGCAACGATTCCATGCCGAACGCCAGTCGAAAATCCTCTTGCGGATCCAGCACGAAGACGGCGGCGAACGCGGCAATGTCGTAGAGCAAATGCCAAAACAATGTTTTCTCGAAAATGGAGCCGGCTGCCGCGAAATAAGGCTGCCGGCTATGTTTTTTTAATCGAGCTTGCATGACTTTCATTTTGCATAACTCCTCTTATTTTTACGGTATAGGACCTGGTCCTGCCCCACCGTCATACCCAGGCACAGCAGTCCAACCTGTCATTCCTTTGATCCTGGTAAATTCATTTTGCCCACGAAAATCACGAAAATTTTCAGATAGTTGCCATCTTCGAACCACTATTCAAACGGTGAACAGCAGAACCAGAGCGACAAGCCGATGCATGAGGGGTATTTCATGGACTAACTGCCTTTTTAGGCTTTAAGTTCAGCGTATTGCCATTAAACACGCTAGCAACACACAAAATATCTGACACTCAGCATCACCTGCCTCTTCGATTTTCCACACTATCGGGTCATTTGATGTTCTTATGCGCTCCTTTTGCAGACACATGAGACTGTGACAAAAATACTTCGGCTTTGCGATAAGCCTAAATAAATCGCAACGAAAGGGCAATCGGCGTATCCTGATTTTATTCGGGTTATTCTTTGAATAATGTCCATTTTGTTGTCTGCAAAGGCAGACAAGCGAAAGCTCTTTCAACACCCTGGGGTGATTAACAACTCGAATAGGAGAATGACAGCAGCCTTGGAGGCCACTGGAACTAGGTGTTCCGGCAGAACTACTAAAGATCAGACATTCAAACCGTGCGTAATGGCATATTGCATCAGTTCGGCAAAACTTCCCATCTGCATCTTATCCATCAAATTGGCTTTGTGCGAACTGATGGTCTTGTTGCTGAGATTCAGACTGCGAGCAATCTGATTGACCGTGTGGCCTTTGGCCAACATGCGCAGAACAACGGCTTCACGCTCTGTTAGAGTTTCATGCGGCGCGGCCGCATCCGGGTGCAATACCGTCGTGAAGAAGATTTCTTCCGCGATTTCCGCCGCTATATAGCGTTGGCCGGCTGAAACTTTACGCATGGCATCCAATAGTTCACTGGACGAACATCCTTTGGTAATGAAGCCGGAAGCCCCTGCCTGCAACATGCATTTGGCAGTCGCCGGCTCGTTGTGCATACTTAACATCAAAATCGGTAGGTTTGGATGATTGCGGCTGATCTTTCTGACCAACTCCTCGCCATGTATTCCCGGCAGGCTCACATCGAGTAATATCATATCGAAACTATCATGCGTCAATATCTTCAAGGCCTCCTCTCCGGTCGAAGCTTCGGCGCCGACTTGAATATCTTCAATGTAATCAAAAAGCTGTCTCAAGCCTTCGCGCAGCAATAAGTGATCGTCGGCCACCAAGACTTTTATATTCTTATGCATAACTTGTTATTGCTCCTTCTGGATTAAATCCAGTCATGACGACGACTCGACGCTACCTCTGCAACTTTACATCATAAATTTTGCCACATCCGCCTTGATTCTCTCTGATCTAAAAAGTCTAATGTTAAAAAAGTGCGGGGGGCAAACCAAGATGTCGGCCGCAAGGGCAGTCCTCGGTAGACCCGCACCCCACCTTTCACCATTGAACTATGTTTCAATACGAAAGGAGCATTAACTTTATGCGGCTTAGGCATGATGTCTTTCCTAGCTTAAAGAAACAACGTCAAAACGACAATAGGAAATTTCCGGCATGACATAGGATTTTTCCTATCGCAAAGCGACTACCATCCCTGTAAAGCCGCATAGCGCATCAATTCGATGGCATTGCGAAAACCCATCTTTCGCATGATCCGGGTTTTGTAAGTACTGACAGTGCCTCTTTCTATAGACAACAACATACCTATCTGCTTGATACTATTACCTTCGGAGAGCAACTTCAAGATTTCCATTTCCCTTTCCGAAAGTGTCAACCTGGCGGCATGTTTGTCCGCGTCGCTTCCGGAAATTGGCGCGCCGAAACTAACATTCATCGCCAATTTGGCATCGATACAGCGCCCCCCTGCGGCGACTTTGCGTATCCCCAAGGGCAGTTGCGAAGGTTCCGCATCCTTGGTCAAATATCCCGATGCGCCCGCTTGCAAGGCCGCCGTTGCAATTTGCGCATCTTCATGCATGCTCAATACCAGGATAGGCGGACGACTGTGCCGCAGCCGAATCTTTTCGATCAGTTCAACGCCGTTGGTATCGGGCATATTGATGTCCAGCAGCAGGATGTCGAATGCTTCCCTATCGAGTATTTCGAGCACTTGAGCGCCATTCGCGGCTTCCCCGGCGACGCAAATATCGTCGGTCAAGTCCAGCAACTGTTTTAAGCCTTTGCGGATAATGGCGTGGTCGTCAGCCATCAACACTTTGATCATGATTTTTCTCCATCCCGGGGGGCTACGGGAATACGCACCGTCAACTTCACCCCTTGGTTCAGCGCGGTTTTGATACTAATTTCGCCGCCCAGATTCAGGGTCCGCTCTTCTATGCCGATGACCCCGAATGACGCAGGCTTTTGCCGGGGGTCGACATCCATGCCGATACCGTCGTCGCTAATGGTCAGAATGTAATGGCCTTCGTCGGATGACAAGACTATCTCTACTTCCGAAGCCATCGCATGGCGTATGATATTAGTCAACGATTCCTGCACGATACGGAATAGGGCTGTAGCCAGATTATCATCCAATGCCAGCTTTCGCTCAGGACATCTTAGCCGAAACCTGACGGCGCTACGTTTACGAAACTCCTGCACCAACCATTCCAACGCCGAGACTATACCCATTTCCAATGCAGCCGGCCGCAAACTGCTGACGACATCCCTGACCAAATTTATCGTGATCCCGATATCGGCTTCCATTTCCGCAACCTGCTGTTGCATGGCCTTATTGCCTTGTCCGAATCTCAAGATCAAGCGGGAAAGGTCCAGTTTCAATGCCGTCAAGCGTTGCCCCAAATCGTCGTGCAATTCCCTTGCTATATGCTTACGTTCTTCCTCCCGCAATTTATCGTTGCGCGAGGCCAATGCCCTTATTTGAGCGCGAGACGCTTCCAGCTCGCGCTGGTATTCTTTCAACGTGGTCACATCGGTCGCGCACGACAACACCCCGCTCACATCACCATTCTGGCCGAATTCCGGCACCAAATTCACCGTCCAATAGATCATCTTGCCTGTGGTCGTTTCCGTTTGAATCAAAGTCGATTCCGGATTGCCGGTATCGAGTACTCGTTGCAGCTTGCCGCCAAACGCCTCCGCCTCGGAAGGCGCAATCCGCCATAAAGCCGCCGGTATTTTTTCCAACAAGCCGTGACCTGACGGTTGCAACGTTTTGCCATGGCCTTTATTGATATAAACTTGTCGTAGGGACTTATCGTAGCGAACGATGACATCCGGCAAATTCTCGGCCAAGGTGCGAAATTCCTCTTCGCGTTTTCGTATCATCGCTTCCATCTGTTTACGCTCGGTGATATCCAGCACGATACCCACCAATACGGCACTGCCATTATCGTCTATATAACGGGTCTTTTTGGTAATGATGTTATGGGTAACACCATAGCGATCCGTGAAATTTTCCTCGCAAACGTGTTCATGGCCGGTGCAGAACACTTCCTCGTCCCGCGCCCAAAAATCGTCCGCCTCCTCCTTGGGGAAAAAATCGTAATCCGATTTTCCCAGCAAAGCCTCCAATGGATGACCTATGATTTTGCAAAAAGCCGCATTCAATAATATCCAGCGATGACGCCTATCCTTGACAAACACCGGCTCGGCCAGGGTATCGATGACCTTGTGCAAAAACAGCCTGGATTCTTCCAGCACTCTTTCGAATCTATCCCGCTCCAACTCCGCCGCGGCGCGTATGGCCACGAGTTGCAGCACAGAGGCGATCCTGTCGCAATCCACCATGGGTTTTCCGTCCATGACCGCAATCAAGCCGATAACGTTTGCGGCAGAATCCAGAAGCGGCATGCCCACGTAGCTTTCGACCCGCATATCGCTCAACAGCCTATCTTCGGGAAATAGCTGCCGCACATGCTCGGGATAACAACAAAGTCCACTTGAGACAATATTTTCGCAAGGCGTACCGAACAAAGGGTAGCGCATGGCGGGGAGAATTTCGCCGTTGTAATAAATAACAGCCGTTTCGGCAAAATCAGGCTCCACATCCAGCTTGTCGATCAACACATACTCGACCTCCAGCATTTGCCCCAGGTATCGAGCCAAGGAAACCAGAAAGGTTTCGCTGCTTTCCTGCCACCCGCTCCGGGCGATAAACTGCAGCGTCCGTTCCATTCGTTTACGTTCGGTAATGTCCTGAACGAAGCCATGAAACATTATGCCGCCATCTGGCTGTTCGGAAGGCATCGCTTTCGCTTCCAGCCATAGAACACCCTGTGCCGGATGGCTGATACGATACTCGTGTTGAAACGCCGTTGAATGGCTGACGGCCTGATTTATTGCCGCTTCGAGGCCGGACTTGTCGTCCGGATGCACCCGTTGATGCAGAACAGACACATCCTCCATGATCTCATCCACTGCCAGTCCGTATATGTCTTTGACCCCGGAGCTGATATAGATGACACTCAATTGACCATCGACCCCCACTTTTAATGTACACAGAAATCCGGGAACGTGGTCAGCCATCTTGGAGAAACGCCGTTCAAGCTTTAGCCGCTCTCTCAACAGGGCTTCGTTTTCCTTTAAAATCGCAAAAGCCTTCGAGCGTTCGGACTCGGCCCGCTTCTTATCGCTGATATCGTGATAGGTCGATACAACCGCGTAGGGTTTTGCTTCACCTTCCGCAAACAAGGGATGGGAGTTGACCAGAAACCAGGCCTCATCTCCATCGATGCGCCGTAAACTCATCTCCACGCCAAATTGGGGCAGCCCGCTTTGCAAACTCCGCATCGCAGGGTGCCTTTCTTCCTGAAGCGGCTTTCCATCTATCATCAGTTCCACTCCTGACGACTCAAATGAATAAGCCCCCGGATTATGGGAAGAAATACGCAGCATCTTCTCGGCGGCGGGATTGAGCGATAGAATTTTGCCGTCTTGTGATTGAACGATGACGCCTTCTATCATCGCCGAAACCACCGAACCGTATAACGCTTCGCTCCGCTTCAAGGCCTCCTCGATGCGCCTCTGCAAGGAAAAGCTTTGTCCTATCGCCAATAGGCCGCTGATGTTTCCCTCCTCATCATCTTCGGCCACTATCGTTATGACCCCCACTTCGGTTCCATCGTCGCCTGTGCCTTCCCATTCGACTTTGACCATCTCGCCGGTCTCGGCAACCTGTAGCAGCTTCTTCTCGTAACCGACGTAATAGGGTTCGGAAAAGCATTCCGTTGGCCGTTTGCCCCTGGCCTCCTGCGTTGTAATCTGCAATATTTTTTCGAGTTGCGAATTGAGATAGCTGATGCGGCCCTGCGCATCGTAGCGGGCGATACTCAGCGGCACATGCTCCACCAGTGTCCTGTATTCCGATTCGCTGGCTTGCAATGCGCGATAGGCCAACAAATTGCTCAGTCCGTCGGCCAGGCGTCGCCCAACCTCCTGAAACAACTTGAATTCGCCAGGCGTCCAGACTCTGGAATAGCTACACTGATCTATGCAAAATTGCCAAGCATGGTCTGCCTTGGGATAAATCGCCATCCCCATGAACGACTGAGCGTCGAATCGATCGGCGATAGATTTGTGCAAGTGATGACTATTTCCCGCCCCAAACGTCATCGGGCCGTCGGCGGACAGCATGAGCCTGAACAGTTGCTCACAATTGGCGTCCATGACCGTGTTTACATTATCCCGAGGAACGGCAGGACGCCCCTCTTTGGCACGCGCCATCGGTATGTGCCAGGAGGCGGCTTCCGGATTGCAAGGATAAACCAGATAAGCTCGATCGCTGTCGAACAGAGCCAATACCTCATCCAACACGTCGCCAAGCATGATTTCCAGATCGATAGCTCCTTGAATGGCCCGATTGACCCTGTCCATGCTTTCGAAAAAATGCAAATGCCTGCGGCGCTCCTCGTCGATCTGCATACGCTCACTGACGTTCCTCACCACGCTTAAGCTCATCGCCTGATCTTGGTAAAGCAGCGGCGAGGCGCTGATTTCCACCGGAAAAATAGTCCCATCTTTCGCGCGATGATAGCTTTGGAAGCTTCGATGCCGTTGCGCCTTGGTTACTTCTTCCGCCTCCAGACTTTTTTCCGCATCGAGATAAGGCTCCAAATCGTGCACTCTCATGCCCAAAAGTTCGGTGCGGTCGTAGCCTAGAGCATCACAGGCGCTATTATTGGCATAGCGAATTTGGAATTGGGAATCGATCACATACACGGCTTCATGTAACTGATCGAGCATATAATTCATCGAATGAATCTGCTGTTCGGCACGCTTGAGCTCTGTCATTTCCCGACTGCTTCCGAGGATGTGCGAGATGCGCCCATGCGCATCGAACATCGGGATCAAGCTCGAATGCAGACTGATACTCCCCGCCGGCAAAGCCATAACATCCTCCGACTCCGTTACCGCGCCGGCCTGCAAACACAAACTCAGCATCCGGTCGAACTGGCCGGCAACGGCCTGATCAAAACCGGTGTGTACGCCGGCAAGGTGTTTTCCCCGTAGCTGGCCCGCCGACATTCCCATCATGGTCTGATACGCACGATTGACCTCCAGAAATTTGAAACCTCCCACTGCGGCGACTTCCATCAGGAACATAGGGATGGAAGCGTTATAAAATATCTCCCTGAAGTAACGCTGTTGCACCGGCAGTTCCGAACAAACCTCACAGCCTGGCGAGAAACACAGGTTTTCCCGATTGCCTGGAATTTTAGGCTCTGTTTTTTTTTCGACCGTGGTTTGCAGCATGGGGAGAGGACGCCTGATATGTAGCCTGAGCTTGGTCAATACTTCATCCAATACTAGGGGCTTGATCAGGTAATCAACCGCTCCTGCCTGAAGTCCCGCGATTCGGCTATCGATTTCCGCTTTGTCCAGCATCAAAACGACCGGAATACTCCGAGTATCGACGCAGGCTTGCAGCTGTTTGCACAGGGCGATGCCGTCCGTATCGGGCAGACGCAGATTCAGAAGTATCACGTCGGGCTTATCCGCACCTAATTGCTGTAACGCCGAATGGCCGTTTCGCGAAAAGCCAATCGCCATGCCGTGCGCCTTCATGCTGTCCAGCATGGGGCCGAAAATGCACGGGTCGTCGCTGACAATCAGTACCTCGACGCAGACATCCTCTACCTCAATCACTCGCCACCCAATAGCAAACCAATATCGGTAAAGTATCCATCATTCGAATTAGGCCGGTTATCGAATTGAACCATTGAGCTTGAAAAATCATTGAGATACGTCGCGCGGATATGACTTAGGCGTCATCCCGAAACTTGAAAAGTAGTATTGGGCGCATAAATATCGCCTCTTCAATTAATTCATGGAAATGATTTCCAATCATCTCCTTTATACATCATTCCGCCTTTCCAGCCGAGATTGCCAACCTGCCGCTGCTTACCCACTTCACGGTGAGCAAACAAATATTTATAAATCGCATGGCACAAAATGAATCGCCATACGTTTTATGACTGATTGCTTCGAACAGAAATTATTTTTGCCATGTTGATAGCTCAAGACGCAGGTTCCAATGTTCTGGAAATGGCCTGTCTGCCGGTTCAAGCCAGCAACCTGAATTCATTTCGCACATACCAATCCACTACCTTACGGCCGGCCTGATAAGCCTTGGCACCGCTTTTCCCTTCGTCCAACAGCCCCATACCGATACGCACAGCCTGATCGATTTGGTAGGGCGTTAATCCCAAATGCAATCCGTAATTGGCAATTTGTGCCGCAATACGAATACGGCGTTCCGTTTCATAAATCATATAAGACTCCTTCTACCACTTTGGTCGTCGCAATTAGAATGTCGGCTCGGCTAACGTCCCTCGCGCTCAAGCAAACGAAATAAACCCTCCAGACTACCCTGCTTGGGCGGGCGGATTAAATCGCTATCGCTGAAAACATAAACCATCGCCGAATCCAAAATGAGTTTCGATTGTGTCGTCCAATATAGCCATGGCCTCATCGCAAGTAATCAAATCCTTTTCTCTATCCAGAATATAATTTGCAAGTCGGGCAATTGCGCGCCAATGGCAAATATCCTCGACAAAATCAAAGGCGATCGCATGTAATGCTTTCAACTTTTCGGCTTTTTGTTGCGGCGACAAGCCTAAACCGGCCAGATATTCATCGACTTTCTCCTGATCCGATTTTCCGCCGTAATTTTTTAATGCGTCATAATCGACTAAAAAACGATTGAAATGTTCGTTGTCTCGATGAGCGACATGCTTGGCCTCCGCCAGAGGGCCGGCCATTAAATTGACCACATCGGCCTCCCAGGCCTCGCCAAAATCCAAAACGACTTGCGACGACAAAGCCCCTTTTTCGCTTAATACCGGGTTTTCTAATAGCAAACCACCCTCCAGCCTTGCATAGCACATTTTGTCAGCAAACATGACCTGGCCATCGTGAAATTGGAGTTGCTTTAATCCACACAGGGAAATTCGAAAATGCGTCCCGGGAAGGCCGTGAATTTTATTCCTGAGGCAAATCGCTGCCGCATGTCCTGCTTCGTGAAATGCCGCACGTACCACTTGTTCTCTGTTTCCGAGTAATCCATCTCTACCTACCCAGTAATCTCGATTCATAACTTTCTCCTAAAAAAACCGATGTTTGTCAGGAGACCATACTAAGTAGCTCAGGCCAAAACCACAATCGGATTAGCCTTTTTTTAACCGGATTTTTCCCTAGGAAATACCTGATTTTATTGTCTGCGTTTAGCTACACGCCCGAACCATGAACCGAAAAAAAGGGCAACGAACCGATTTCTTTCGTGAGCTAACTGAAGTTTTAGAGGAAATAGCTATATTCTGGCCAGCAACATCACGGTCGACCTGGATTGTGCAACATATGTTTCGGTATCTATCCTCTGCGCCTGTTCGGCATCGATGCAGTCGTCCGGAGCAGGCAAGGCCGTATCGATCACGCGCGCCCATTCCAGTCTGGAACCCTGATATTCCTTGGGGAGTTCGAAATCGAGCGCTTCCCAATAACTGTTGAATATGAAATAAATCACATAAGGTCGTTGTAATTTAGCTATCAACATCGCCAAGCAGTGCGAGTTCCTTCCCCAATCGGGTTGATTGAGCCTGACACCGTGATATTCGATATGCAATTGTTGAAAAAACAAATTAAGCGTGGCTGACGATTCCTGCCAGGTATACAACAAGCTACGCAAACGAATCAGTAATTGGACGAAACGCAGGATGTCGGCATGCTTATCCATCATCGACCAGTCGAACCAGCTGATTTCGTTATCCTGACAATAGGCATTGTTGTTTCCCTTTTGCGTGCGGCAAACCTCGTCGCCCATCGTCAACATCGGCGTGCCGGCGGCGAACATATTCAATGCCAGGAAATTCTTGATTTGGCGTTGGCGTAGCGTGTTGACTGCCACATCGTTACTTGGGCCTTCCACGCCGCAATTCCAGCTGTAGTTATCGTTGCTGCCGTCGCGATTGTTTTCCCGGTTGCCGTCATTATGCTTTTCG
>JAQTYP010000439.1 GCA_028688235.1 Methylomonas sp. | reverse complement strand
CCCATGCCCTGACCTCGGTGCGCGCCGTCGAAGATGCTCTAAAAATCAAAATCCCCGAAAACGCCAATTCTATCCGCAACATCATGCAGCTTAGCCTGCAGGCGCACGACCATTTGGTGCATTTCTATCACCTGCACGCCTTGGACTGGGTCAACCCGGTCAATGCGCTTAAGGCCGATCCCAATGCGACTTCGGCGCTGCAGCAGCAAATTTCGCCGCACAATCCCAAGTCATCGCCCGGCTATTTCCGCGACACCCAAAACCGCCTGAAAAAATTCGTCGAATCGGGGCAATTAGGCCCGTTCAAAAACGGTTACTGGAGCAACCCGGCTTATTTATTGCCGCCGGAAGCCGATTTGATGGCCGTCACCCATTATCTGGAAGCCCTGGATTTTCAAAAAGACATCATGAAAATCCGCACGATATTCGGCGGCAAGGACCCGCATCCGAACTGGCTGGTCGGCGGCGTACCCTGCGCGATCAACATCGACGGCGTCGGCGCGGTCGGTGCGGTCAATATGGAAAGGCTGAATCTGGTGTCGTCCATCATCGACCGCACAATCACCTTCATCGATCAGATTTACATTCCGGACTTACTGGCCATCGCCCAGTTTTACAAAGGCTGGTTGTACGGCGGCGGCATATCCGGACTAAGCCTGTTGTCTTACGGCGACATCCCGGACAAGGCCAACGACTATTCGGCGTCTAACCTGTTGATGCCGCGCGGAGCGATCATCGGTGGCGACTTGAGCAAGGTCCACGAAGTGGATCTGACCGACCCCGAACAGATCAAGGAATTCGTACCGCATTCCTGGTACAAATACTCGGACGAAGCAGTCGGCCTGCACCCTTGGGACGGCGTCACCGAACCTAATTACAAAATCGGTTCTAAAACCAAGGGCGACAGGACCAATATCCAAGAACTGGACGAATCGGCTAAATACTCCTGGATCAAGGCGCCGCGCTGGCGCGGTCACGCGATGGAAGTTGGCCCCTTGGCCCGTTATGTGATCGGCTACGCCCAAGGCAACAAGGAAATCACCGAACAAATCAATTTTGTATTGAAAACCTTGGACGTACCGGTAGATGCGCTGTTCTCGACACTGGGCAGAACCGCCGCCCGCGGCCTGGAAGCACAATGGGCAGCCGGCAAGATGCGCTACTTCATGGACAAGCTGATGACCAATATCAAGGCCGGCGACTTGGCGACCGCCAACGTCGAACGCTGGGACCCGGAAACCTGGCCGAGCAGCGTCAAAGGCGTCGGCTTCACCGAAGCCCCGCGCGGCGCGTTGGGTCATTGGCTGAAGATAGAAGATACCAAGATCGCCAATTACCAATGCGTGGTGCCGACCACATGGAACGGTTCGCCCCGAGACGAGCAAGGCAATATCGGCGCCTTCGAGGCCGCTTTGATGAACACCAAGGTCGAGCGTCCCGAAGAGCCGGTCGAAATCCTGCGCACGCTGCATAGTTTCGACCCTTGCCTGGCCTGCTCGACTCATGTGATGAGCCCCGACGGCCGGGAACTGACCCAAGTGAAGGTACGTTAATAAAACGGCTACCGACTTAAGCCGGGACAGTCAGAGGTTAAGCCGTTCGTGGTGAGCAAAGTCGAACCATGAATGGCTTAACCGTTCACCCTTCGACAAGCTCAGGGCGAACGGTTAAACCTCCCTCTGTGTCCCGTTTTAAACAAGAAGCCAATAAAACGATGTAGGGTACGCACTGCGTACCCTACGGTTTATAAAAATTTAACTGTAGGGTGGAAAACAAAACGTATCCGCCTTATCTCGGGAGAAGAACATGAACAAATTCCTGGCATCTGCCGCCCTGTTACTGACTTTCGGCGAAGCCCAAGCTCATAACCACCCTGGCATAGACAACCTGACCCACAGCCTCGAACACTTGGCTGCGAATTATCCGACCGGCATGCCCTACGTTTCCGGCTTGGCCTTAGCTGCGGCATTGGCCTTTTTGGTTTGGCACAGCCGGAGAGCGCAATGAGCGCGCCGGCCGCACCGGTTTATGTCTACGAATGGCCGGTTCGCCTCTGGCATTCGGTCAACGCGCTGGCCATCGTCGTGTTGGCGGTGACGGGCTATCTGATCGCCGAACCTTTGGCATCGCCAGCCGGAGAAGCTTCGGAGCATTTTCTGATGGGTTATATCCGCTTCGCCCATTTTGCGGCCGGCTATGTATTGGCTATCGGCCTGCTGGGACGATTGTATTGGGCTTATGCCGGTAACGAACACGCCCGGCAGATCTTTTTGCCGCCGCTGCTTAACGCGCATTTCTGGGACGGCGTCTGGCAAGAAATCCGTTGGTACGCATTTTTGGCTAAGGAGCCGCGCCATTACGTGGGCCATAACCCTTTAGCGATACTGGCGATGCACTTTGTTTTCGTTTGGGGTGTATTGTTCATGATAGCCACGGGTTTTGCGCTGTACGGCGAAGGCGAGGGCCAAGGCAGCTGGCAATATACAGTATTCAGCAGTTGGCTATTGCCGCTGTTCGGCGACAGCCAAACGGTCCACACCTGGCACCATCTGGTCATGTGGTTCATCGTTTGCTTCGTGATCATCCACGTGTACGTGGCGGTCCGCGAAGAAAAATTGTCCGGGCAAAGCATGTTGGCGACGATAGTGACCGGCTGGCGCACCTTCAAAGACGACAAGCCGGTGGATGATGCGCATTGAGCGTGACGGATTGAGGACGATGCGCTTCACTGCGTTCAGCACATCCTGTGCTTTCAATTCCGCTAACTTCGTGAGGAATTGGCGATGAGCAAAACGCCGAATGTATTGTTATTAGGCATCGGCAACCTCTTGTGGGCCGACGAAGGTTTCGGTGTCCGCGTCATCGAGCAACTGCAAAAGCACTACCGCTTTGCCGACAACGTCAAGGTCATCGACGGCGGAACACAGGGTGTTTATCTGGTCGAACACGTGCAAACCGCCGACGTATTGGTCGTATTCGATGCGGTCGATTACGGCCTGTCGCCGGCGACCATCAAACGAGTCGAAAACCAGGACGTGCCCAATTTCCTCGGCGCCAAGAAAATGAGTTTGCATCAAACGGGTTTTCAAGAGGTATTGGCAATGGCGCAAATGCTGGGCGATTATCCCCAACATCTGTTGCTGATAGGCGTGCAGCCCGAAGAACTGGAAGACTACGGCGGCAGCCTGAGGCCTGCCGTCAAGGCGCAAATCCAGCCGGCGATAGACATGGCCTTAGCCTATCTGAAAGGCTTCGGCATTCATGCGGAAACTGTAGACGACTTTGCGGAATTGGCCGACCCTATGCTGAACATGGAGCGTTACGAACAGGAGCGGCCCACGCCGGACCAAGCTTGCCGTTTAGGCGACGAGCGCGTGCTGTTATCCGAAGCTTACGAGCTGCGCCTGCCGCAAGCCTTGGAT
>JAQTYP010000438.1 GCA_028688235.1 Methylomonas sp. | reverse complement strand
TGGCATCGGCTTCGGGATGCTGATTTCCCGCGCGATTACCCGCCCCTTGGACGTAGCCGTGACGGCAGCCAATGCTATCGCCGCCGGCAATTTGTCAACCAACATTCAAATCGACAGCACGGACGAAACCGGCCAATTGTTGATGGCGATGAAGAGTATGCAGGACAACCTGACCGGCATCATTGGCGAAATCAAAAACTTGGTCGGCAACGTTAACAAGGGTGACTTCAACTCCAGGATGACCCTGAACGGTAAGGCGGGTTACACCAAGGACGTGTCGGAATTACTGAATCAACTGTCCGACACCGTTGATACCGCCTTCAACGATACCATCTTAGTCGCTCAGGCCATGGAAGAGGGAGATTTGACCAAGACCATCACTCGCAATTGCGAAGGTGCCTACGATCAAGTCAAACAAAGCCTGAACAATACCGTCGCCAAGTTGTCGCAAACCTTGGCAGAAGTCATTAGCGCCGCCGACCAACTGGGTAGTGCTTCCGAGCAGATTAGCGCTACTTCACAATCCTTGTCGCAAGCCTCCAGCGAACAGGCGGCCGGCGTCGAGGAAACCAGTGCCAGCATCGAGCAGATGTCGGCCAGCATCAACCAGAATACCGAAAACGCAAAAATCACAGACGGTATGGCCAGCAAGGCTTCGCAGGAAGCCAGTCAGGGCGGTGTCGCCGTCAAGCAGACGGTGGAAGCCATGAAAACCATCGCCGGCAAGATCGGTATCATCGACGACATTGCCTACCAGACTAACATGCTTGCCCTCAACGCCGCGATTGAGGCGGCACGGGCCGGCGATCACGGCAAGGGCTTCGCAGTGGTGGCTGCAGAAGTTCGCAAATTGGCGGAACGCAGCCAGGTGGCGGCTCAGGAAATTGGGCAACTGGCGGAATCCAGCGTCAAGACCGCCGAAAGCGCCGGGCAATTACTGGATGCCATCGTTCCTAGTATTGCCAAAACCTCGGATCTGGTGCAGGAAATCGCTTCCGCCTCGCAAGAACAATCAGCCGGCGTTGCCCAAGTCAATACCGCAATGAGTCAAATAAGCCAAATTACGCAGCAAAACGCCTCTGCCAGCGAAGAATTGGCGGCTACTTCCGAGGAAATGACCAGTCAGGCAGAGCAGTTGCAGAACTTGATGAGTTTTTTCAGAATCGGTCAAAGCGGCAATGATGCCTCCCGACGGTCCGTCGCAAAAGCCGGCAAAAAACTGGAAAAAAACAACAAGCCGGATGCGCAGAACAGTCGTAACGGTAGCGAGAGCGAATCGAATTTTAGCAGATTCAAATCCTTCTAGGAGCGCAGTCATGGCAGCCATCGCAACGACCATATCAGACCAATTACCGGCTGTCCTGGCGGAGCAACCGCTTGCCAGCGCTGGCCAATATCTTACCTTCGTGCTGGGAAGTGAGACTTATGCGCTGGGAATTTTAAATATCAAGGAAATCATCGATTACGACAACCTCACAGAAGTACCTATGATGCCGGACTTTGTGCGCGGCGTCATTAACTTGCGCGGTAGTGTGGTGCCGGTAGTCGATTTGTCGGTCCGTTTCGGTAAAGGCCGGACCCAAATCGCCAAGCGCACCAGCATCGTCATCGTCGAAACCGCCGCCTATGGCGACAACTACAGCCATCAAGACATCGGCATCATCGTCGATGCTGTCAACGAAGTGATCGATATCGGCCTACACGACATCGAGCCACCACCCAGTTTCGGTACCGGCATTCGTCCCGATTTTATTAGCGGCATGGCCAAACGAGATGGCCACTTCATCATCTTGCTGAATGTCAACAAAGTATTATCGGTGGCTGAGATGACGACATTAAGCCAGGCAGTGGTTGATTGCCCGGCGACGTTGGAGCATGAAGGGGGGGCATAAGGATGTCGTCATCGTTCAAGGCGAGGTAGTATCAATACGATTAGATGAGCTTATAGGATGTTGTCGTTAGGCACATTTGTCGCGACCGTTGCTCCTCGCTCGCCGCTGGCTCGGTACAACCTATCCGGGTGCGCACCTCGCATTGTATTACAGGCTTGATTCGATTGAGGTCTGATCACCAATAAAAATTAGAGGCTTGCGATAAATCCCCGGCCTTTTTTATGCCCCAAGTTTTCCAAATGTCACGAATTTGCCGCGATCACGGCAACAACCGGCAATAAAACAAGGCTTTTTTACCTTAAACATGCGAGATAGAGTGGAACTCATGCCGAAATGCTTGGACAGTGTGAGCCCGATGCCATCAATCCCTTGTGTGACGCGGCTTCCGTCGAAGGCGCTCAAGTGACTTGCTCAGGGTTCGAGCATCTTAGTTTCTGTCGGCGCTGATCCGGACGCGGCAAGCCCCCTTACTGTTTATTCTGTTCCAGCTCATGCCGCAGCATGATATACAGCTTGCTGGTAATGATCTCGTTTTTATGCAATTTATCCAGGGCATCTTGTTTGACGATAGCCAGGGACTGGTTGGCGCTGGCTTCGTTGACTCGCGTCAGTAGTTCGGAATTTTGATGAATGACGGCCTGCATTTTTTGCTGGGCGTTTTCCTGCATGGCCTTGTATAGCGTCAGGATTTTGTCCATCGCGGTCTGGTCGTCGAAGACTTCGCTGAGGCTGGAATTTTCCACGGCTTTTAATTCGTTGACGACTTTGCCGCAGAGTTTGGTTAAGGCTCGGTAGTAGCGGTAGAGTTCTTCGGCGGCAAAGCTATGGTCGCGCCAGAAGGCGATGCGGCTGATCGATAATACGAATTTCTCCAGGCTGTCGATAGGAAAATGCTCGTTGATCGAGGTGACCTGCTGTTGCCCGCGTTTGATGCGCTCGGTTTGGATACTCAGCATGTTGGTGATTTTCTTGTAGGTTTTTTCCTCGATTTCACCGCGTTGGAAGATTTCTTTCAATTCCTCTTTTTCCAGCCCCAAAGCATAAGTTCTCAGCATGTTTTCTATCAATAGGTCGGATTCGCCTATGGCATTTTTACATTCCAGGCAGGCGATTTGGTACAGACTTTGATAACGTTGCTTCAGACTGTCGTATTGTTTTTGCGTCAATTGTTGGTTGGCGACCAGATCGTCCAATTTTTGCAAGGCTTTGTCGTAGATTTGTGCCTTACTCTTGTGGTAGCCCACTTGTTCCATGCCGGTTAGGGCGTCTATGCCCAAGGCATGCATGACTTTGCCTATCGTCGTGGCCTTGATCAGCAACGTGAAATAAATACTGCCTATCGTGACCGCCGCGACGAAATCCTTGACGCTGAAACTAAAATTCCAGCCTGGCAAGGTCAGATCGTCCGGTATTAAAAGCACCATGATCACGGCCAGCGAGCCGCGCAAACTGCCCCAGGCCAGAAGATGCATCCAGTTCGAGGGAATGGGACGCTCCTTGCCGGTTTTGTTCAGCAGCCATAACAGGGGATAC
>JAQTYP010000437.1 GCA_028688235.1 Methylomonas sp. | reverse complement strand
CGAAATCGGCAATCACCTGATCATAAGTCGCAAAGGAGCGATATTCGTCGTCGAGCGCTTCGAGCAACGCGCGGACTTCAGTTTCGGACAGATTATTCATACCTTAAGCTCCTAAATGAAACAATGCGATGGTGGCAATACCCGCCAGCAACAACACCAGCTGACGCAATGAGGCCACCAGGGTTGTTTGTCGGTGCAATGTCGGAATCAGGTCCGCAGCCGCGATGTAGATGAAGCTGGCTGCAGACACCGCCAAAATGTAAGGGGCCGCCTCGCGTGTTTCGCCTAGCCAGAAATAAGCCATCAACGCGCCGGGCAGCGTGGCGATGGATGACAAGCCATTCAGCAGCAGCGCCCTTGCCCGGCTGTAACCGCTGTCTAGCAAAATGGCAAAGTCACCGACTTCCTGTGGCACTTCATGCGCGATCACCGCCAATGCACTAGCGATGCCGAGCGGAATTGAGTTAAGGAACGCGGCGGCAATCACCACCCCGTCCACAAAGTTGTGGAAGGCATCGCCAATCAGAATCAACGGCGCGGCGCGGCCATGGATTTCACAATCCGCCTTGTGGCAATGGCGCCAGATGACCAGTTTCTCCAAAATAAAAAACAAAACCATGCCGGCCAATACCGTTGCCATGATCGGGCTTGCCGGCGCCTGTGCCAGTCCGGCGGGAATCATGCCTAAGAACGCTGCCCCCAGCAGGGTACCTGTCGCATAGCTGATCAGACTGGGAACCAGACTCTTACGAATGCCTTCCGGAAAAAACAAAAATAAGGCAGCACCGCCTATAGCACCCACGCTACCCAATAGACTGAAACCGATAATCCAAAGCAGCATGATCAGCTCTCTTGTTCGGCTACCGTTTCGGTATCGGCAGGCACAAACGTTGGCTGGCAACGCTGCTCGCGGTTGTTGGTCAATTCGTCCATTTTTTTGAACAAAGGGCCAACTGGTGATTGTTCGATCCCGCTGAAATATAGTCGTCCGGCATTGACGACGACAAACACCGAGCTGACATGATGCAATAACGCGGCAAAAATCGGATTCAGCAGGCCGAAGGTAGCTAGCGCCAAACCGGTGCTGTTGAAGCCTACCGCCCACAGATAGTTCTGACGGATGATGCCGGCCATTTTATGGCCGAGTCGCAGGATCGTGACCAAATCCTGGGCATCGTTGCCGAGTATGACGACATCCGATGACATAACCGCCAGATTGACGTTTTTATGTCCGCCGATCGCGATGCCGACATTGGCGGTCGCCAACGCTGGTGCATCGTTGACGCCGTCGCCGACCATGGCCACCTTGCCTTGTGCTTGAAACCGTTTGACCAGCGCGGTTTTGTCGTCCGGCGTGCAATGAAAAAAATATTTGTCGGCACCGATGTAGTCGGCTACCCGTTTGGCTTCTTGCTCCTCGTTATCGCCGGTGGCCAGTATGACTTTCTCGATGCCGCAGGCGCGTATCGTATCGGCCAAGCCGCGCATTTCCGACAGTATGATGTCGCGAATGACGATGACGCCCTTGATTTCTCGATCGACCGCCAGCCAGATGGCCCGGCCGGCATAATCGATGGCAGGTAGTGCGATATTGTGCAGACTCAGGGTTTCGGCGCTGCCCATTAAAATATCCTGGCCTTTGATTCGGGCTTTGATACCGCGCCCCGGCAGATCCTCGGCTTGCTCGACCGGCAGGAAACGGCTTACGCCTTGGGTTTTTGCGTAGTTGATAATCGAGCGGGCGATTGGGTGATCGAAGCGGGATTCGATAGAGGCGGCCAATTCCAAAATTTGCTGGCGAGTCATGCCCAGTTCAATAACCTGATTGACTTCGGGTTCCGCCAACGTAATAGTGCCGGTTTTATCCAGTATCAGGGTTTTGATGTCTTGCAGATTTTCCAAGGGTTCGCCGCCCCGCGCCAGAATATTCGAGCGCGCCAGTCGGCCGATATTGGCGGCGAACGCGGTCGGCGTCGCCAGCGCCCAGGCGCAGGGGCAAACCACCGCCAGCGCGGTGGCCATCAGATGCAGGCTACCGGTGATAAACGCATAAGCCGTGACCGACAGCAACAGTATTTGCACGGTCGTATCGGCACGCCGCTGTAATTCGGATTTGTTTTCCAGACTGGCTTCGATTTGCTGGGTAATCACCGAAAGAAACGAATCGTCACCGTTTTTGTCGGCCTTGACCTGCAGCGGCCCGGTCAAATTCAGCGTACCCGATGTGACGTTGGCGCCGATTTCTTTATAAACCGGAAAGGGCTCGCCGGTGATGCTGGATTCGTCGATGCTGGAAGCGCCTTCGAGGATTACGCCGTCTATCGGCACCATCGCGCCTTTCGGGATTAAAACCACAGTGCCTTGTCGAATCTGGTTGATCGGCAACTCGACGATATTGCCGTCTTGCAGCACTTGCGCGGTTTTCTTGCCTTCCTGAATCAGGCTTTGGATTCTTTCCCGGTTCTTGCGAATGATCGTAAACGAAATATACAAACCCAGGCCGATGAACCAGGCCACCATCGCTCCGCTTAGCGGTGTGCCGTCGATCAGCGTCACAGTCATGACCAGCACGATCAACAATTCCGCCGAAACCTTGCGCATGAACAGGAGGGTTTTTAACAAGGCTTCCAGATAAATCGCCAGGCAGAACAGATAAAAGGGGATTCCCAGCCAAAACAGAACCGACAGGCCATAGAGCCCATCCAAGCCAAACAGGATCACCAGAATGACGGCCGCGATCACGCGCAATAACATAATGTCGCCGTGTGGGCTGATTTTTAGGAGTTTTGCGTCAATTTTGTCGAAATAGGCCTTATAAGGCATGGTTTTGTCCTTTTAATAACATTCAAATGCCGTTGGGTCGTCTTCCAAGGTAACGAAATCCTTGCAATGTCGCAAAGCCAATCGCAATAATCACAACCAGCCAAAGCGTAGACGGGACAGGATGCTCGCGAAAGGTCGCCAGTTGATAAAACAGAACCGCGCTAAAATAGGCCAAGGCTGTAGACCATAACACCATAAATGCCGACCAGGCCAGCGAGGATTCACGGTAAGCGGCGGCCGTGGTGGCGATGCACGGAAAATACAATAGGATGAACAACAGATAGGCAAAAGCGCCGATTTGTCCATCAAAATGCGCATGCAGTGCGGCAACAAAACTATCCTGGCCAGCCGGCTGGTTAGTGGGGACTATGCCGAACATTTTTTTCAGGCCCATGGGAATGGTCATAAAGGCGCGCTTGACCGAGCTGCTCAAATCAAGTCCGGCTTTTGCGCTAATACCGTTTGATCGGCATCGGCGTAAATCGTTTTCAGCGTACTGATCGCGACGACTTTATGCAAAATACCGGCAAACAACGCAACCGTTGCCGGCCAATTGTCTTCGCGGATACCCAACGGTGCCATCACCGGCGTCAGTGCCCGCCCGGCGG
>JAQTYP010000436.1 GCA_028688235.1 Methylomonas sp. | reverse complement strand
GGCCAAGTTGATCCATGCACTGGTCATCAGGTCGGCGTGAAACCCGTCCAATATCGTGCCGCCAAGAAACGCAAGACAGGTGCCGAACATGAAGATGGGGAGCGATTGTTGTCCCATGGCTATCACTTTCCTCGCCAGACCGGATTGAAGCCAATGTTGGCGTTTTTGCATGAAACAATAAACCAAATAGGCCATGGCCAGAAAATGCAGATAGCGCAGTATGCCTAGATGGCTTTTATTCAGCAAGGGTTCGAAGTCATCGCGCAAAGCGGCAAACCAGGGCAGGTTACTGTAGCCGAAGGGATTCTCCAACGGATAACAAAATGCCACATACAGCAGGCATAAGCCTATCAAACCGCGATGGGGTTTAGGGATGGGCAGCCAGCCGCTGCTGAACGCAAAGCCCGTGAAAAAAACCAGTTGCCAGCAGAAGGGATTGAAATACCAGGGGCGGCCGGTCAGAGGGTCTGCGCTCAATTCCCAGCCGAAATGGCCCGCCGCCAGATAAAGCGATAGGGAAAACGCCATGGCCAATAGAGTGTGGATCCTCGATAAGGCCCAGACCATGGGCAGCCAAAGCATGATGACTAGATACATCGGCAGGATGTCGATGAAATTGGGGACGTATTTAAGGGTGACTAGTGCCAGCACGGCGGCCTGGGTTTGGTCGAAGAAATAATGCAGATTATCCAGATGCCACTGGGCATTGATAAAGCTCAGGTTATTCATCGCCAGAAACAGCGAAGCCATCAATACGAACAGAGCCAGGTGGGCGACGTAAATTTGCCCGCAACGAAACAATACTCGTATAGCTCCCAATCCTATGCCCGCCTGAGAGAAGCTACGTCCGAAAGCGATGGCGGAGGCAAAACCGGACAGAAATACGAAGGTTTCGGCGGCGTCGCTGGGGCCTAGCCGCGACGGCGTGTAATCAAACCAAGGATTTCCGGGCATGTGGTTGATGAAAATAATCATCAAGGCCAGCCCGCGAAAGAAATCAAGCTGCAAGTTTCGTGTAGGGGTAGGGCGGGCGTTGGGGTTCATGACTAAAGTCCCGTTAATAAACGATGAGGGAATGATGAAACATGCAGCTTAAAGGGGGCTGAAATCGCAACTGGGAAAGCGGTTATGGCGCGCTTTACCAGTGCGTTTCGCGAATCGGGTTGCAATAATATCCTTATGGTGCCCAATATAACTCGACCGGCACCAGATCCTGATGCAATAGCGCTCTAATCGGCAGCTCTGCAACGGGTCCTTCCTTTTGCGCGGCGCTGAATACCGCGAGTTTGTCTTCACCGGTAAACAATATGATGATGCGCTCGGTTTTCATCAATGCCGATAAGGTCAGGGTCAGGCGCTCGGTATTAGGTCCCGTTACCTCGCTCTGCGTGGCGCTGATCGCCGCGGTCAGTTGCTCGCTATCGGGCTTCAACGCATCGGCCAAGCCCTTGGCATGTGGGAAAAGCGACGCCGTGTGGCCGTCGGGACCCATGCCGACGATCGCCAGGCTAAAGGGTTGCGGTAGTTTGCGGTAGTTTTCTTCGGTTTCGCTTAGACCGGCCTTGGCTGTCTTGCTGGCGTTTTTCATGCCGGTGAATTCGGCGGCTTTGGCGTTGTTGATCAACAGAGTACGCTTGATCAGCGCCTCGTTACTGGCGCTGCTGTCTTGATCGACCCAGCGCTCATCGACCAGCGCGATCTTGGTTTTTTTCCAGTTTAGCTCCATTTTCGACAAAGCCTCGTACAGCGGCGCCGGCGTACTGCCGCCGGAAACCAATAGCGTTGCGGCACCGTGTTTGCTGATGGCTTCCGATAATACGTCCTGACATTCGGCGGCCAGTGCGGTGACTAAGTGGTGACGCTGTTCAAAAAAGAATTCTTTAACCATGGTCGTTATTCTCTCAATAAGGATGGTGTTTGTTATTCTTCCCAGGCACGCCCGTCGCGCGCCAATAATGCAACCGATGCCACAGGCCCCCAGCTTCCGGCTGGGTAGGGTTTGGGCGGCATGAGGTTGTGTTTCCAGGCATCCTGAATCGAATCCACCCAGGTCCAGGCCTGTTCGATTTCTTCGCGGCTCAAAAACAGAGTCGGGTTGCCGCGCAGGGCTTCCAGTATCAGCTTTTCGTAGCCGCCGAAGATACGGTTTTTCTTGAAGGTTTCGGAAAAACTCAAGTCCAGTTTGGTTTGCTGCAATTTGATATTGCCGTTTATGCCCGGAATTTTGTTCAGCATCATGACATCCACGCCCTCGTTTGGTTGCAGATGTATGATCAATTTATTGGCCGGTAAGTTCTGAAAGCTGTCTCGAAAAATGTTATGCGGCAGATTCCTGAAATTGACGACGATTTCAGTGCGTTTGTTCGGCATGCGTTTGCCGGTGCGCATGTAGATCGGCACGCCCGACCAGCGCCAGTTATCGATATCGACCCGGATGGCGACGAAACTCTCGGTGGTGCTTTCGGTGTTGGCGCCTTCCTCTTCCAGATAGCCGGGTACCGGTTTGCCTTGGATGTAGCCGGCCGTGTACTGGCCGCGCACGGTTTTTTCCTCGACGTTCAAATAAGTAATCGGCCGCAATGCTTTGAGCAGCTTGATTTTCTCCATGTGTATGGCTTCCGCGGACAGGTTGGCCGGCGGCTCCATCGTCACGAAGGTCAGAATCTGCAGCAAATGATTTTGCAGCATATCGCGCAACTGGCCGGTCTTGTCGAAATAGTCCCAGCGGCCTTCTATGCCTATGTCCTCGCCGACGGTGATCTGGATGGAATCGATGGTCTCATGTTTCCAGCTGGTATAGAACAGCGAGTTGGCGAAGCGCAGTGCCAGCAAGTTCAACACCGTTTCTTTGCCCAGATAATGGTCGATACGGTAGACCTGATTCTCGTTAAATACGTCGGCGACCACGTCGTTGATTTCTTTCGACGATTTCAGGTCGTGGCCTATGGGTTTCTCCATGACCATGCGCGATTCCGGAGTCAAAACGCCGCAGCTTTGCAGTCCTTGGCAGATATTTTTGAACAAAAACGGCGCCACCGCGAAATAGTTCACCATGACCCGTTTTTCCGCATCGACAACCGCATTCAGCTGTTTGTATTGCTCGGCTTGGGTCAGGTCGATTTTCAAATAAGACAGGCGGGTTTTGAAACGTTGCCAAATTTCCTCGTCTATGGCGTTGTTCAAAAACGCCTGCAAGCTCTTATAGGCAATTTCGATGAAGCTGTCGCTGGTTTCGTCCAGGCGGTCTACGCCGATGATGCGGGTGTCGGATTCGAGCAGATTGTGTTTTTCCAAACGATACAGAGAAATCAATAATTTGCGTTTGGATAAGTCGCCCAGTGCGCCGTAAATCACCAGGTCGCAAGGCTTGAAGGTGTCGTTTTGTGTCATGTCTTAAAGTAGGAGCGAAAGTTTATTGCCCAAGGACGCATGAAGCGCCCG
>JAQTYP010000435.1 GCA_028688235.1 Methylomonas sp. | reverse complement strand
AAAAAACTACTGGAAAAACAAAAGGCGGGTAAAAAACGCATGAAACAGGTCGGTAGTATCGAGATTCCGCAGGAAGCGTTTCTGGCGGTGTTGCAGGTCAATAAAGAATAACGGCAAAAACTATGGATTACGATTTTTCTTTTTTTCTGGTGGCGGCCACTTTCGTAACCGGTGTGTTGTGGGGGGGCTATTGGCTGTATTTGAAATATGCTGATCAGCCTTACGAAGTCGAGAAAGAACCGCTGTTAGTGGAATATGCGCGTTCTTTCTTTCCTGTCGTATTGATCGTTTTATTGCTCAGGTCGTTTTTGGTGGAACCGTTCAGGATACCGTCAGGCTCCATGATGCCGACCCTGTTGATTGGCGACTTTATTCTGGTCAATAAGTTCAGTTATGGCGTGCGTTTGCCGGTGGTGAACAATAAAATCATCGACATGGGGGAGCCTGCACGCGGTGATATCGTGGTTTTCCGTTTTCCTAAGCAACCTACCGTCGATTACATCAAGCGCGTAATCGGTGTGCCGGGCGATAGAATCGCGTATTTCGACAAAAAACTCTATGTGAACGGTCAACCGATCAAGCAGGCATCATTGGGGCGCTATCAAGGCGTGGGCCAAGGCGGTTCGATGACGGGGGCCGAGCATTTGGAGGAGGATTTGACTGGCGTCAAGCACTCGATCTTGATCAGTCACGGCGTGCCGACGGTCGAAGACGTGTTTGTCGTGCCTAAGGGTCAGTATTTCGTGATGGGCGATAATAGGGACAATAGCAACGATAGCCGTTATTGGGGCATGGTGCCGGAGGCTAATCTCGTCGGTAAAGCCTTCCTGATCTGGATGAATTGGGATTGGGAAAATAATGGGATTGCCTTCGATAGGCTTGGCACTATTCTGAACTAAATTTCTATGCTGAATTGGGAGAAACGTATGAGATCTTCGCCGAATAAACAACGCGGTTTGACGTTTATTTCTCTGGTCTTCCTATTAGGCTTGATTGCCTTTTTCGCCTTGCTGGTGCTGAAAATTGCGCCGATTTATCTCAATAACAGCAAGGTAAAGAATGCGCTGGCGGCTGTAGAGAGCAGTGTCGATATCACCAGCAAGACCCGGAGCGAGATTTTAACTAGTCTCGAAAAACGATTCGACATGAACTATGTCGAGTACGTTGCTAAAGACGATATCAAAATCGTCGCTCAGCCAGGCTATGTCAAAGTGGATATCGAGTACGAAAGGGTGGAGCCCATCATGGGCAATTTAAGTGTTTTGGTTGAATTTCACGAAGGGTTTGAAGTTGGTGGTAAGTGATCAAAAAAGCTGAAGTTCTAGCTAAAAAATTGGGGTTGACCTTCAATCAGCCGCATTTGTTTAAAACAGCATTAACTCATCGCAGTGTCGGAGCCCATAATAACGAACGCCTGGAATACTTGGGTGATTCGATCTTGGGCTTCGTGGTTGCCGAAAAACTCTATATCCAGTTTCCGAATGCCGGTGAAGGTGTCTTGAGCCGATTGCGGGCTAGCTTGGTCAATCAGTCTTCGTTGGCGGAACTGGCGCGGCAGCACAATATCGGCGATTATTTGATTCTGGGATCGGGGGAGCTCAAAAGCGGCGGTTTCAGGCGGGATTCCATCTTGTCGGACGCGTTGGAAGCCATCATGGGGGCGCTGTTGCTCGATCAAGGGGTTGAGGTCTGCAGGCAGTGGATTCTGGCATTGTTCGCCGATAAATTGGCCGATATAAAACTCGATAGCTGGAACAAAGACCCTAAGACTCGGTTGCAGGAGTTGTTGCAGGCGCGGAAAAAGGCTCTGCCGGTTTATGAACTGGTGGCGATGTCCGGAGCCGACCACGCGCAGACGTTCGAGGTCAAGTGCAGTGTCGTGATATGTCCGCAGGCCACTAGCGGAATAGGCATTTCCCGCAAGAAAGCGGAGCAGGTTGCCGCGGAAAATATGTTAATTTTGTTGGAAGATCAAGACTGATGCATTGCGGATATGTTGCGCTGATCGGCAGGCCGAATGTCGGCAAGTCGACTTTGATGAATCACCTGCTGGGACAAAAACTCAGTATTACCTCCCGTAAGCCTCAAACCACCCGCCATCGGGTGTTGGGAATCAAAACCACAGTAGTGGGCCAGGCAGTCTTCATGGATACGCCCGGCATGCACAGCGACGAAAAAAAGGTACTGAACCGTTATCTGAACAAAACGGCCGATAGCGTTTTGCTCGGCGTCGACGTGGTGGTATGGTTATTGGACGGCTTATATTGGCACGAATACGACGAGAGGATATTCGAAAAACTGAAGCGTGCCGGTCTGCCGGTGATTCTGGCTGTCAATAAGGTCGACAAAATCAAGGACAAACAGGCGGTGCTGGCGTTTTTCGCCGAAGCCAAAGAAAAATATCCCTTCGAGCAGATCGTGCCGGTTTCGGCGTTGAAAAATACCAATCTGGATATATTGGAACAGCACATCATGGCTTTGTTGCCGGAAGCCGAACCGATTTATCCCGAGGATCAAATCACCGACAGGCCCGAACGTTTCTTCGTGGCGGAAATGATACGCGAGAAGCTGACGCGCCGATTGGGCGACGAACTGCCTTATGCGTTGACGGTCGAAATCGAAATGTACGAAGAGCTTCCTGAGTTAGCCAAGATTTATGCCAATATTTGGGTCGAGCGCAGCAGCCAAAAGAGCATAGTCATCGGTAGGCAAGGCGAGATGCTGAAAAAAATCGGTACCGAAGCAAGGCTGGATATAGAGAAAATGCTCGATCAAAAAGTCTATCTGCAATTATGGGTCAAGGTGAAGAAGGGCTGGTCCGATAGTGAGCGGGCATTGCAGAGTCTGGGATTTCTCGATACCCAATAGGAATGAGCGAATCCGCTGTTTATTTGCAGCCGGCATTCATCTTGCAATCCAGGCCTTATCGCGAAAACAGCGTACTTTTGGAAGTGTTTACCCACGATTTCGGCACCATGACGATGCTGGCGAAAGGGGTGCGCAAGGAAAAATCCAAAATGGCAGGCGTACTACAGGCTTTTTCGTTATTGTCGTTGTCCTATTGGGACAAGAATGAACTGAAAATTCTGTCTCGGGCCGAATATGTCGGCTGTTATCCGTTACAACGTCTGGGTTTATATTGCGGTTTTTATGTCAACGAATTGCTTCAACGTTTTCTGCACCGGCACGACCCACACCCCGAATTATTCGGCTGCTATCGAAATTGCCTGCAAGCCCTGAGTGATGGCGAGCATATTGAACAAGCGCTGCGCTATTTCGAATTGGAGTTGTTGGAAGAGGCGGGATATGGCATTCAATTGGACGTAGAGCAACGGGGAGGTTGTGCGGTGACCGATAGCCGCAACTACGATTTTTTGGCGGCTACCGGTATAGTCCAGGCCGTTGACGGCTGCGTCAGAGGCGAAACCTTGAGGGCGCTCAGTGT
>JAQTYP010000434.1 GCA_028688235.1 Methylomonas sp. | reverse complement strand
AATATGCCTATGATATGCCTATCGGTCTCGATGATGACGATACGAGAAGCGTCGTCCGGCTCCTTGGACGACAGGCCGAAACGGTTGCGGGTGTCTATCACCGTGACCACATTGCCCCTTAAATTGATGATGCCGAGCACATAGGACGGCGCTCCCGGCACGGGAGCGATTTCGCTGATACGCAGCACTTCCTGTACTTGCATCACATTGATGCCGTATTTTTCGTCACCCAGACAAAAAGTTACCCATTGCATGATGGGATCGCTCTGTTTTTTATCTTCGCTCATGTCATTTCATCCAAAAGGTTTAAGAGGCTCGTTTTCGATGGGGCACCAATTCTTGCAAATCTATGATCGCCGTCAATTCCTCGATGACGGTGCCGATAAGCCAAGGCCTTTTCTGTCGGTTGGTACGCCATCTGACCTTGTCCGGCTTCAATCGGCCTATCGACAGTATCTCGTCGCAAGCCAATCCCCAACGCTTATCTTGCGTGATCAAAATGCTTTTAAACGGATTGCTTTCGAAATCCCGCTGGCAACCGCGAGTTTTGCCAAAGATCAATTGTCCGGTATCCAACACCCCGATACGGCTATCTTGTTCGTCCAAAAGTCCCATGAACCATGACGGTTGCCCTGGAATCTTGCCCGGCTTGCGATCGATTTTGATGGTCCTAGACAACTCGGTCAACGGCGTCGCGAGTATCATATGTTCGACCTTAAAAAACAGCGCCTGAAACTCATGTTGCGCCCATTCGGGCATCACCGACAAGGGATGTAGTTTAATCGCATTTTCGCGCTGAACAAGCTTGTCTTGCGGTTGCGCAACCACGACAGGCAAGTTGACCTGAACCAAGGGGAGGGCAGGCATTTTCGTTTCGACAACAACATCTTTCGGTGCGTCGACTTCACGCGCCACAGCTTCCGGCACTTCGTCCAACAATGTGCTTAGATAGACATCAAGCGCCAGTTGTTGCTGCATAATCTGTTGTTGGGGTTTTGCCTGCTTCATGCCCGATTCGCCAATGATTTGTCGCCGGACTTATCAAGCAACAATAGTTCCAACAATTCGGAATAAGCATCGACGGCCTTGGCGCTTTTATCGAACAACGACAAAGGAACCCCTACGCGACTGGCCTCGCGTACCTTGGTATCGACCGGAATCACCGAATTCCAGACATTGTCCGGATATTGCTGGTGCAAGGCCACCAAACTATCCCTGGCCGCCCTGGTGCGTTTGTCGTACATGGTTGGCACGATGGTAAACTTCGGGGGCGTTTTGCGGGAATGAAACACCATATTGATGGTATGCACCATTCTGTCCAGCCCCTTCAACGCCAAAAATTCGGCTAACACCGGAATGATTAAATGATCACAGGCCGCCAAGGCATTGATCATCAGCACACCCAACATAGGCGGACTGTCTATGATCGCGTAATCGTATTGATCTTTTAACTTCGCCAACGCGCTGGAAACCACCAAGCCCATACCCCCCATCTGCGCCACCTGCCTGTCCAACGTGGCTATAGCAGTCGACGCAGGCAACACGGCTAACCCGTCGAATTCAGTCTGTGCAATATAAAGATTGGGATCTATATGCTTTTTTTTCTCGCTGGTATCCCGAAACAAGTTATAAACGCTAAACTCGATTTCATCAGGATTCATCTTGAAATAACTGGTCAACGAACCGTGCGGGTCCAAATCGACCAACAGAGTTTTAAAACCCCAGGAAGACAGCAACCCGCCTAGCGTCACGACAGAAGTGGTTTTACCCACCCCGCCTTTTTGATTGGATATAGACCATATTTTCATAACTGAGCCGGCGTTTCCGCCGCCTTTTCGGCTGGTTCTGTCTGCTCGGATAGCGGAGCCAATTTCAAAGCCCGCGCCCGCTCCTTATCGCTCATACCGTAACGCGCAAACGCTTGCGACATCAGCACTAACACGACTCGACGATTCTTGAATCGCCCCTCTTCAGTAGTGTTATCGCCCACCGGATGAAATTCTCCATAGCCGACGGCGGACAATCGAGTCGGCGATATAGTGTTTTTAACCAGTTCCTTGACCACGCTGGTGGCGCGCGCCGAAGACAAATCCCAATTGGACGGATAAATACCGGTCGATATAGGCACGTTATCGGTATAACCTTCGACATTGATCACATTGGGTACGTTGCGGACGACTTCGGCCACTTTTTCGATCACAGGAATCGCTTTTGGCGACAACTCGGCCTTGCCGCTGGCAAACAACAGCTCGCTGTTCATTTCCAATTCAACCCAGAAATCGTGCTTGTTGATGCCAACCAGCTGGCTTTCGACAAAAGGCTTTAGGGCACGCTGAAATTCGTCGGACACCTCGTTCAAGCGCCTTTTTTCTTCCATGATCTCCTCGCTTAATTGATGCTCTTCTTCGGTCACGGTTACCAGATTGGGTAATTCTATGGGTTGAATGCGGGTAGGAATCGCCCCCACTTGTATAGGCTCGGCTTCTTTTTCGACTTTTTTTTCGTGAAACAAGGCTTTATCCAGCGACTCGGAAAAGGTTTCGTATTTGCCCTTGTTAACCGACGAAATCGAATACATCACGACGAAAAACGCAAAAAGCAAGGTGATGAAGTCTGCGAAAGACACCATCCAACGATCTTGATGCTCGTCCTCCGGAATCGTTCGTCGTCTATTGCGCCTGGCCATGATCGATGCTCGGCGTCATTATTCCAGCAGAAAGCCGGACAGCTTCAATTCGATATTGCGCGGATTTTCACCTTCGGCAATTGAGGAAATGCCTTCGATGACCATCTCCCTGGCCTGAGACACCCGGAAGATTTGGCCTTTCAATTTATTGGCTATTGGAATGAACAATAAATTGGCCAAACCGACGCCGTAAATTGTCGCGACGAAAGCCGTCGCAATCCCTGCACCCAACAATTCGGGCTTGGCAAGATTTTGCATCACATGAATCAGACCGATGACCGCGCCGATAATGCCTATGGTTGGGGAAAAACCACCCATTGCATCGTATACTTTGGCGGCTTGCATATCCAAATGCTCCTTGGTAGCCAATTCCACTTCCAGGCAATCCCGGATCACTTCGGGTTCGTTACCATCGACCAACAACTGCAAGCCTTTTTTGGCAAAGCCGTCTTTTTCGGTGTCGATCACAGCCTCCAAACCCAACAAGCCTTCTTTTCTGGCTATCGTGCTCCAACGCACGATTTTGTCGATTTGCTTCTTCAGCTGCAGGCTCTCCGGCTTGACGATCCAGACAATAATACGCAAACTTCGTCCGAAGACTCTGGGCGGAAATTGCAGCAAGGTTGCTCCCAGGGTGCCGCCAATGACGATGACAAATGCATGCAAATTGACCAATGAATCCAGTTCGCCACCCGCCATTAAATTGCCGCCGATAATGGCCGAAAAACCGACGAAGACTCCGATGATGCTTAAAATATCCATGAC
>JAQTYP010000433.1 GCA_028688235.1 Methylomonas sp. | reverse complement strand
GAGCCTGGAGCAGCCAGGCCAGCACCGGCACGATCAAGGCTCCTCCGCCTATGCCGAACATGCCGGCGCTAAGGCCGGCCAGGCAGCCCAACAGTAAACTGGCCAAAAAAATTTCCATCATAAAGTCTTCCGGGCAGGAATAAGCAAAGCACTATGATAACGAGTCATTTATACTGTGCGCCTATCTATATTCAAATGCGAGTCAGGCTTCATGAAAACTTATCTGGTTGGCGGTGCGGTTCGTGATCGTTTGCTGGATTATCCGGTATCGGAACGAGATTGGCTGGTTGTAGGGGCTACGGCCGAGATGATGCTGGCGCAAGGCTATAAGCCGGTAGGTAAGGACTTTCCGGTATTTCTGCATCCCAAGACTCATGAAGAGTATGCCCTGGCTCGTACCGAGCGCAAAACGGCGCCCGGTTACCGGGGGTTTTCTGTCGATGCCGGATCGCAGGTGTCGCTGGAAGAGGATTTGCTGCGCCGCGATCTGACGATCAACGCAATGGCTATCGGCGACGACGGGGTGTTGGTCGATCCTTTTGGTGGCCGGAATGACATGCGAGACCGCATTCTGCGCCACGTATCGCCGGCCTTTAGTGAAGATCCGGTCAGGGTTTTGCGAGTCGCGCGCTTTGCCGCGCGTTATGCGCATTTAGGCTTTAAAGTCGCCGAGGAAACCCGAAACCTGATGCAAACTATGGTTTCAGACGGCGAAGTCAATCATTTGGTGGCCGAGCGGGTCTGGGCCGAGTTGTATAAAGCGCTGACAGAACAATCGCCTGCCGCTTTTTTTCAGGTTTTAAAAGAGTGCGGGGCGTTGAAAGTGATTTTTCCGGAAATCGACGCTCTGTTCGGCGTACCGCAGCCTGCGAAATATCATCCCGAAATCGATACCGGCGTGCATAGCTTGATGGCCTTGACTCAGGCGGCGGCCTTGTCCGAAAAGCCGGAAGTGCGTCTGGCGGCATTGTTGCATGACTTGGGTAAGGCCTTGACCGACCCCGAATATTGGCCCAGCCATCATGGTCATGAGCGCAGGGGCCTGGACATCCTGGAACAATTTTGCCGGCGGTTGCGGGTACCCAAGGCGGCCAAGACCCTGTGTGCCTGTGTGATGGAATACCATACCCACTGTCATCGGGTATTCGAATTGCGCGCCGACACGCTGACCGATATGTTGCAAAAGCTCGGAGCGTTCAAAGCCGACAGTGCATTGCAGGATTTTCTATTGGCTTGTGAAGCCGATGCCCGTGGCCGTACCGGTTTCGAAAAAGTGGCTTATCCGCAGGCGGAATTTGTCAAAGCCGCTTTACAGACGGCGTTGGCCGTCGATACGCAATCCGCCTTGCTTGGCGGTTTGCAGGGCGCTCAAATCGGCGCGGCGATCCGGCAACTTCGCAGCACGGCCGTCAATGCCTTCAAACAACACTATCAGCAAACCATTCCCCTGAATCAAGCATGAGTTCGGTGTTTATTTCGATCGGTTTACTGATTTGCAGCAATGTGTTCATGACCTTTGCCTGGTATGCCCATCTGAAGGAGCTCAATCACAAGCACTGGCTATTGGCGGCATTGTTGAGCTGGGGTTTGGCCTTATTCGAGTATTTGTTGCAGGTACCGGCTAACCGCATAGGCTATACCGCATTCAACGTCGGCCAGTTGAAGATCATGCAGGAGGCGATCGCGCTCAGCGTGTTTGTGCCGTTTTCGGTGTTTTATTTGAAAGAGCCGTTGACGCGCGATTACTTATGGGCGGGTTTGTGCCTGCTTGGCGCAATTTATTTCATGTTCAGACCGAAATTGGGTTGATCGACAGTCAGGAATAGGAACGTCGTTTATGTTGAGCTATCGTCACGGATTTCACGCCGGCAATTTCGCCGATGTCTTGAAGCACAGTCTGATCGCACTGGTGATCAACGCGTTAAAGCAAAAGGATAAGCCCTTCGTCTACATCGACACCCACGCCGGTGCGGGCAAATATTCGTTCAAGTCCGAATTCGCACAAAAAACCTCCGAATATCGACAGGGCATCGTCCGCATCTGGGAGGCTAAACCCTTGCCCGAGGAGATCAAGGGTTATCTGGCTGCCGTGCGAGCGGAGAATACCGGGCGCCAATTGGTGCGTTATCCCGGTTCACCACAATTGGTCAGGCGATTGGTCAGGCCGCAGGACCGCCTGCAATTGTCCGAGTTGCACAGCGGTGATTATGAAAGTTTGCAGCAATTATTTGCCGGAGATAAACAGGTCAGCGTGGCTAAGGAAGACGGGTTGCAAAGCCTGGCTAAAAAGTTGCCGCCGATTCAAAGACGGGGTTTGATTCTGCTCGACCCCAGTTACGAAGTGAAATCGGATTACAGCAAGGTCGTCGAGGTGATAATCAATGCTCATCACCGTTTTGCCACCGGAATTTATGGTTTATGGTATCCCGTGATCGATCGCGCTCACACCGAAAGAATGTTGCAAGGCCTCAAAGCCAGCGGCATTCCCAAGCAGCTCAGGATAGAGCATTGTATCGCCGACGACGGCTCCATGCGGGGTATGACTGGTTCTGGTATGCTGTTCATCAATCCGCCCTGGCAATTGCAGAGGCAAGCCGAAGTATTGTTGCCGTGGTTGAACCAGGCCTTGGCCGATGGCATGGGGAGTTGGACTATCGAATGGTTGGTACCGGAAACGACTTGATCGGGATAGATCGATATGGACAGATTCAAAAAGCATTTGGATTTGATCGTTGTTGTGGTCATCGTGCTGGCATTGGTGTTTTATGATTTGACTTTCGATTTGTTGGCCGGATTATTGCACTTCTTGCTGGAACGCGGTTTGGAGTTATTCGAGTGGTTCGAGTTGGGTATAGAACATGCCGTCGAACATTTGTTTCATACCAGCCATCACGGCGCCCAGATCGTTACGTTCTACATTTTATGCTTGCTTGCGGGGATTGTTTTTTATCGGTTTTGGTTGGCGCTGCCACGTTTTTATGACAAATTGACGCAAACGGTGCGTGAAACCTGGCTGAGACGAAAAGCAGAATGGGAACTCTATTGGCTTTCGTTGACCTTAGGCTACAAAGTCATATTGATTGGTACCGCGTTAGCCGTTGCTTACTTGGCCTCTTTTTTTGTGATGTAACCAGCTACGGTTACCTTAATTGTTGTAGTACTCATGCCTTTATCAGAACAAGTTAAACAGACTATTCTTGCCGGAAACGGCTTGCAAACCCGGGATATCGACCGGGTAATGTCCACGTTATTGAGCGCGCCGGTCGATGCGGCCGATATTTTTTTTCAGTCCAGTCATTTCGAATCTTGGGCCATGGAAGGAGGGATAGTCAAAGAAGGGAGTCATTCCATTGAACATGGTGCCGGCGTAAGAGTCGTCAGCGGTGAAAAAACCGGTTTTGCCTATAGCGATCGTATCGAGCTGCCTATATTGCTGGAAGCGGCCAATAACGTCAAAGCCATC
>JAQTYP010000027.1 GCA_028688235.1 Methylomonas sp. | reverse complement strand
TCAGCATCTTGTCAAGCAGCATTTTCCCTATTAAATAACCGTTATTTTGTAATCCGGGCTTGTCCAACAACCGGTTCAGATGGTGGCTTCGCGCGTTGCGCTCGCACCATCTAACCTTATTCGTTAGACTTATAGTCAAGATCGGTGAACTCAATGCGACACAGCCACATTGATTTCGTCGAGCGCAGCGTGCTTCGGTGCGTTCAGCTTTGAAGCCAACGCGAGCATTGCCGACTTCCAGGATACCTCCATGAGCCTGGATAATCGCCACGTTCCGTGCCGGTGAATGAGCCTGATGCCTAAGTCAATCCCAAGCGGTTGCCGATGCCGGATAATTCGCTATCCGAAACGGTGAGGCCAAAATTGTCTCGAATTATTGCACTTAACTCTTCGACGGATTCGATTAAACGGCAGATTTGATCATCGCCGCGGAATTCGGAAAAACTATTATTGAACAGTTGAATACGCCCAAGTTCGGTATAGCGGCAGAGCAACAGGTTCTGGGCAAGCAGCGATTCACTCCAGGTGGAGCACAGCATATTCGCGGCATCCAGATCGCAGCTTCGAACAGTCGCTCTGTCGAAGCTATATAAGCTAAACCAGTCGCCATTCAGGCGTTTTTCGACCACCCTATCGCCGCTGTTCGGTTCATGCCGAATACGGAATGTTTCGTGTCCCTGTTGCTGCTCCTGATCATTGACCAAACGTAGCGGTTGCAAGGGGGCCGGGCCGCCGAATCCAGCATCCACCAGCCATGGCTCACCGCCTGCTTGGACGAGATAAGCCAAATGATGGCGAGGACCACCTTCGCTACGCCCCATCCTAACCCTCGCCAAAATGGGTTCGACATCAAAACCCAATTCCTGTAACGCCAGCCCCAACAAACCATTCAATTCAAAACAGTAACCGCCACGGCCCTTATCGAGAATTTTTTCGATTAACGCCGACGGCTCCAAGTTGGGGATTGATCTCAAGAAAGAATCGACATTTTCGAATGCAATCGCATTGAGCTGTGCCGCCTGTATTTTTGCCAATCCTTCCACGCTAGGTTTGGGTTCGTTAATCTTTATTCTGTTCAGGTATCTATCTAATTCGAATTTCATAAGCCATGTTGAATGTTTAAGGGCTAAGTATCTTCTCGCCCCTTACTATTTTGAGGTCGTCGCAAAAGCTCCCTCTCCTCGCGGGAGAGGGCCAATAGTGTTCGGCTCGTTTTTTGCCTAACATTTCTATGTGTTTGGTTTCTCGCTGTTTTCTACAATAGTGCAAATAAAAAAATGTGCACCAATTACGAGCGTTTCCAAATAAATCCTTATGTTATTTGGGTTTACGTTCAGGCAAATGCCGTGCCGAACACTATTGGGTGAGGGGAATAAATAATGTAAACATCTAATTTATATACCCTCATCCTAGCCTTCTCCTTTATGCCCTGTGGGTACGGAGGGAGAAGGAACTGTTTTGACTTTTACGACACCCTCATTTTAGCGGGTGTAACTGCTTGATTGAAAAGGCCTCCGCAACCTGGATGTTGCGGAGAGCTAGATGGACGTATTCATGCGTCCTTTGAAGTCAATTACCTACACCTTTATTTCAACAGGGTGAGTAGTGACGGGACCAAATTAGTTTAGATCGCCTAACGCGCCAAATATAGAAAATCAACAACCTGTTAGGAGGGCAACTCCACGGCATTTCGCACCGGTTAAGCGACTCGCGCCATGCCCATGATTTTTTCAACTCACGGGAAAGAACCGGTTCTCGATTACTTACACCTCTTGCTTGCGGCGGGATGCCAGGCCTAGCGCTCCTAAACCCGCCAGCATCAATGGAAGAGCGCTTGGTAATGGTACGGGCGCCAGACTGACATTCGCCGTGAAGGCACCGCGATTGTCGCCGAAATAGCCTGGCAAACCATTGAACGCCCAGCCATCGGCAAGCCCCAGATATAGCCGGCTTGCATTCGTTGGCGCGGTAAATGTCAACGCGGTTCCGCCTGGATTATTCTTGCCTGATTTTCCATCGCCGATATAAAACACCTGAGCGAGCAACGGTGACAGCGATGTTGGATTGTTTGCGTCGAAGTTGAGGGATGCAGGTGCGACCGAACCGATTGGATCATTTTCCGACGTAAAAACACCCACCAATGCGATTTGAGAGTTACCTAAAATTCCGGACAAACCGTTTGTACCGCTGATGTTTGTCGCTGAGTTTCCTCCATCGGGTTTGATATTTGGGCTATCCGAGCAGCATCCGACTAGTCCGGTGGCGGAAATTGAAAAAACATTATTTGCACCCGCGTTAAAATCAATCCGGATGGCCGGTGTATCCGAACCGAAATCACCACCGGGATTTCCAGCATGACCAAACACATGATAAATGCTGGTTGTACCGGCAATGGCAAGGTCTGCCAGCGTTCCGCCAGGTAATACTACCGACGCCGACGCGGTGGTAGTGATTGCTTGCGCGGCAAGGATCATGACGGCAAGTTGGGATGTTTTCATTTCATTTTCCTTAGGTTTATTAAATATATAGCGATGATAGAAATTCGTGGCTCCTCGACTCGAGGCTGATTTGTCGCCCTATCATTGGATTCTCGGTTAACCAATCTCCCCCAAGCATTCAGGCCGCTGCCCCGGCAAAGCCAAACGAATCGTGTAAGGTCGTTACATCAATCCTGCCGGAAGCCTTGTATCCAGGGCCTACCGGAAAAGAGCGTGCGTACCCGTTTGCATTTTTGTTATTCTCCTTAAGAGGCAGGTAGCTTGGATGTTTATTTTGGATCGAGACACGGGGCTCGGAACGATGCACAGATTAGGAAAAATGCAGGTACAAGTCGTCACGAAAAGGTCCGGTTTCGGTCACGTTTTGGGTTTTTGTGAGCCAGGCTTGATTGGGGAGTCGAGCTATGGATACTGATTCGCTTCACTTCGACGGCTACAGTTTCAATCCGGCTGATGCCCGGCTGTTGAAAGGCGGGAACACCGTGCCTCTGCCTCCCAAGGCGCTAGCGGCGCTGATTTACCTAATCGAGCATCGCGGCCACTTGGTCGGTAAGGACGACTTGTTGGACGCCGTCTGGGGCCATCGCTTCGTCAGCCAGGGCGTGCTGAAAAACACCATCAACACGCTCAGACAAGCACTGGACGACGATCCGAAAAAGCCCCGCTACATCGAGACCGTGCACCGCTTGGGCTACCGCTTCATCGCCGAGGTGAAAACCTACGACACCGCGGCCCCTGAATCGGCTAGCACGGCGGCTGTTCCCACCTTGGCTGGGCCGTCCGGCCTGGTTGGTCGGGAAAAATCGCTGGCCGAACTCGGCAGTCTCATGGAAAAAGCCGCGCAGGGCAAGCCTCAATTGGCCTTCGTGACCGGCGAGCCGGGCATAGGCAAGACCGCGCTGATCGAGGCCTTCTTGCAATCGGCCACCTTTCGGGTACTGACGGGCCGCGGCCAGTGCGTGGAGCAATACGGCCAGGGCGAGCCTTACCTTCCGGTCCTGGAAGCACTCAACGACTTGGTGCGTCAAGACGAAGCCCGTCTGTCCGCGCTGCTACGCCAGGTCGCCCCCACCTGGCTGGCACAATTGCCCTGGTATCTGAACGAAACCGATCAAGCACTGTTGCAGCAGGTCATGACCAGTTCCACGCAGATGCGCATGCTCAGAGAGTTCGGCGAATTTCTGGAACGATGCAGCGCGGAGCAGACTCTGATCCTGATTCTGGAAGACCTGCACTGGAGCGACTATGCCACGCTGGATCTTCTGGCCTATCTGGCGAGGCGCAAGCAAACGGCGCGCTGGCTGATCCTCGGCAGCTACCGTCCCGGCGACGTCATGCTCACAGGTCACGACTTGAAACACCTGCTTAGGGAATTGCAGATACAAGGGCTTTGCACGGAAATTGCGCTGGAACCGCTGTCGGAGGCCGCCATAGGCGAATATCTCTCACAAGTCTTTACGGACCGCGACCAAGCCGCCGATTGGGCGCGCGCGCTGCATCGCCGAACCGGCGGCCTGCCATTTTTCCTGGTGCAATTGATCGAAACCGTAAAGGCCGAGCAAGCCCCTGACCGGGACGCGGCGATGCAGGCTTCGGCACTGCCAGAGGGCGTGCAACAACTATTGGCGCGCCAATTCGAGCGACTGCCGGACGATTACCGGCATACGCTGGCAGCCGCCAGCGTGATCGGCATGAACTTCTCGGCGGAAACGGTGGCCGCGGCGCTGGCGGCGGATAGTGTCGAAGTCGAGGCGTGCTGTGAAAATCTGGCGCGCCTCAAGCACTTCATCCAACCCTCCGGTGCGTTGAGCGACTACGGCTTTCGACACGCCTTCTACCAGAAATTCGCCTACGACCATCTATCCCCCCTGCAGCGCGCGGGCTTGCATTTACGTGTCGGCGAGTGGTTGGAGTCGGCGCGCAAGCACCCGGAGGAACTGGCCACGGAACTCGCACTGCACTTCGAACGGGGACGCGACTGGGAAAAGGCCGTCAAATACTTGTAACTGGCCGCAGGCAATGCCGTGGCTCGGCATGCGCTACACGAGGCGGCACAACTACTCAGGCAAGGACTGGCCTTGCTGGAGGACAAGCTGGCAGGTTCTCCTGAATACGCCCGCTATGGAACGGACCTGAACACCCTGTACGCCATGATTATGCAGGCCATCCAAGGTTACGGCGTGGACGATCTCGAGGCCATCTACCAGCGCGCGCTCGGCTTGGTAAATCAGCTCGGCGACACGCCGCGCCTTCTGCGCGTACTATGGGGCCTGTGGGCCTTTCACTATGTCCGTTCCAACCTCGACCTCGGCCTGGACTATGCTCGCCAAATGCAGGCCGAGGCCGAACAATCGGCCGATATTTCAGGGTTGATTGGCGCCCATTTTGCACTAGGCACGACCTACATGAACCGTGGCGAATTCGATCTTGCCCTGGTCCATGCCCGGCAATGCCTGGCGCTTTACGATCCGAACAGCCACGGTACCTTGTTTCGACTCTATACTCAGGATCCCGGGGTCTGCGTGCGCTATTGCCTGGGACTGGTTCTGTGGCTGAAGGGCTTTCCCGAACAAGCGATGACTGTCTTCGATGATGCGCTGGCATTGGCCGAGGATCTCGGCCATCCCTTCAGCCTAGCCATTGCCTTGAGCGCAGTCGCCTGGCGGCACGTGGACCGCCGGGAACCAACCAAAGTATTGGAAGCTTGCGAAGCCTTGGAGCGATTGGCGGAGGAACACAGTTTCCTGTTGTGGCAGGCCATTGCCGCCGTCATGCGCGGCTGGGCAACCGCGATGCTCGGACAAGCCGAGGACGGTATTTTCCTGATCCAACAAGGACTGGCGACCTGGCGCGCAACCGGCTCCCGGTGGATTGAACCGCGCTACCTGACCCTCCTCGGCGAAGCTTACGCTCAAGCGGGACGAGTCGAAGAGGGGCTGAAAACCTTGGACGAAGCCCTCGCCAAAACCGAGCTTTACGGCGAGCGCCGCTACGAAGCCGAAGTCCACCGCCTGCGGGGCGAGTTGCTGCTGACGGCAGGTGCTGCCGCTGAAGAGGCCGTGGCCTGTTTTCTGAAGGCTCTGGCGGTCGCCCGCGCTCAAGGGGCCAAGTCTCTGGAGTTACGAGCGGCTGTAGGCTTGGCAAGGCTGTGGCAAAACCTGGGCCGCAAGGACGACGCCTTAAAACTGCTGAGCGAGATTTACGACTGGTTTAGCGAAGGCTTCGATACGGTCGACTTATGCGAAGCCGGGGCGCTGCTCGAACGAGCCGGCGCCGAGAACCTCGCTGGACTTAGGTAGCTCGCTTTCAAATCCCATGGAAGGTGGCTTATTCGAAAGTTTCACGGCAAGCGGGGCATTCAATTAGATTACCTCCAATGGCAAAGTCTCTCGCCAGGAGGCACGACAAACGCCGTCGGCTGGCGTTGACGGCATTTACGCATTAAGGATTCCGTCAAAAATAGCTTCTCGATTTTCGAATGTTTTGTAGGGGTGAATTCATTCGCCACGTATTGCTTTCACAGGGCGAATGACCCGTAAGAGCGCGTAGCGAATTCGCCCAGTTCCGTTCATCCATTTTCGGTAAGTTATTTGCCCCCATATCCTAAGTGTCCCGATGACCGGCGGCGCGAGTTCAAATGTGGCACCAAGACCACTGCTTCTCATGACATTCCCTGAGAATTCTTCCAATCATCGGTCAATAAACCTGCTTAGCCCCAGTCTGTCACTACAGGGTTCTCCGCCAGAAATCGCACATTGAACAAACTTTTCAACGTTCTTTTCCCCAGGACCTCGGAAAGTTTTGCAAACAAACACTGCTACTCGGCGCCCATTATTTCCGCCGAAATCCCAATAATCACCTCATGGCCCATTTCTTCTGCCCGTATGGCTCTTTTGGGACAATTTCGGGCGATGCCAGGCTTATCTTTCTTTAGCGACAATATCCGCCATGCATGGATTGGCATCCGCTTTCGAACCGACAGTTCGAAATAAACAGGGCGAAATCGGATTTGCGAATTCCATTTTTTGATAAAGCACACGGAGAAATTATGATTCACACCCGCACAACTTCCGCACTCGTCTTGCTGCTGTCTTGCGCGACCAGCGCCAACGCGGCGGTATTGCTTCACGACTATCAATTCAACGGCAATCTGGAAGACTCGCTGGGCGGCCCGGCGCTGGTGGCCGACGGCGGCACGCTGGGAACCGGTAGTTATGCCTTTGACAATAATCATGGCCTGACGCTATCGGACGGGCTGATGGATGGGGGCTCTTACTCGATCGCCATGAATTTCAACCGCTCTACGTACGGCACCTACGGTACGCAAAAATACGTGGATTTCAAAAATTTCAGCACAAATTATGGCCTCGTTACTTCTTACGGTACTGTTTTTTTCTATCCCAGTTCCGGTTTGTCTTATGGCGCTAGCAACGGACGCATAGAATTAAATACCGACACCGAAATGGTCTTTACCAGGGACGGGAATACCAAGGAGTTTAGCCTCTATGTTGATGGTAAAAAGGCAGGATCGTTTATCGACAATCAATCCTATGCCGTGTTTAGCTCCGAACATAAGGTCATGCATTTCTTTGAAGACGATCCATGGGGAGGGGATTACCACCCGGGACCCGGCACGGTCAATTCCCTACGCATCTGGGACGGCGCCTTGAGCGCCACCGAAGTGGCGAATATCAACGCCGTCCCCCTTCCCGGCGCCTTCTGGCTGTTGGGTTCCGCTCTGGCCGGAATGGGCTTGCTAGGCAAGCGCCGCGCGGCTTAAGGCTATTCCTAGCGGAGTCGTCCACCGGCAAAGCAACGATCCGCTGCTTTGCCGGCGGTTCTTGCGCCAATCGTTGACAGGGGTGGGCCGTTGGAAAAATTTTGTCACTATTCAGCGTCCGCCCAAAAGTAGGGGCTCTCCATCAAAGCCCCCGTGCATAGAGGGATGTTTTTTTGCTTTGCGCTGAATAGCTACCAGATTTTTGCTAACGGTTAAGGCCCATCATGCGCGCAGGATCACCCCGCAAGAAGATTTGGATCAAATTGGCTATTTTGGCATTCGTTTTTGTCGTTGGCGTCGTTTGGGATCCTCCGGTTCGATTAGTCGGCTTTGTCTCTGGCGTTGTTCTATCGATCCACCCAACTACCAACTCCCCCCGTGACGCCAGAGTGGTCCTTGTTTGCTTGAGTAGCGGAGAGACGGTTTCGGCTTCGGTAGATGACTCCTCGCTTCTTCCATATGCAGAGGGATCGTTTGTCGCGGTGAAAATCAAAGAGAGCCTGGTCTATCGTCGCCGTTCGTACCGCGCCATATTGGTGATCCAATAGCTGGGCTCTAAGGATTTAGGTGTAAATAGCTTACGCATTAAATTCCCTCTCCCCCTGGGAGAGGGCTAGGGTCAATACCGTTAAGTTAAGAGTTGGCAGACATTTTAGGGTCGAATTTATTCGACCTGATACCGCCAACAGTGCGAATAAATTCGCACCTACAAATTCTTAACTTAACGGTATTGGGGCTAGGGTGAGGGGAATCAATCGGGAAGTTATTTGTAACCCAATCCTAACAATTATTCATTCAGGCCGAAGTCGTTTCGCGACTCGGCATAATTCAAGACTGATAAGGAGAATATATATGCGTTTTAGCCAACCCTTGCTGGCCGCAGGCCTGCTACTGAACTTGTGCACCCTCGATGCCGAGGCTTCTTTGACCGCATACAACGCCGCAGGCAACACCCGCGTAGTGTACAGCAGCCTCGGTAACATCACCTGGACCGGCGACGCCAATCTGCTGGGTACGTTGGAAGCCAGCAACCCTGGCCTGGTGAGCGCAATCATTAGCACCATCGGCTCAATTAGCGACACGCCTAACGATTATGACACTCCACGCGGTAGTAATAGCGGCATTCACACCCTAAGCACAGCAGACTTCGGTGAAAACGGTTTAGTTACCTGGTTTGGCGCCCAAGCCTTTACAAAATACCTCAACAGCATCAACTACGCGGGCCGCAACCAATGGCGCTTACCAAGCGTCACCGACACAGGTACGGCCGGTTGTAACCTTGCCAACAGCGGCACCGACTGCGGTCATAACGTCGACACAGACACGGGCGAACTGGCCAAACTGTATTACGACGAACTGGGTAAAATAGCTTACGCAGACCGTAGTGGCGCAAGCCCTCAAAGCGGCTATGGCATCTTCGGCAACAACGGCAAGCAAATCGCCGGTGGTGCAGTAGGCCCTTTTACCAACGCCGAATCCCATCCGTATTGGATAGGTACGGAGTCTGCGTCCAATCCTAATTACGCATGGAATTTCTTTGCGGGCAATGGCTACCAGAGTCCGAACGGCGGAAAAGTTCGCCTGTTCTACGCCTGGGCGGCCAGTCCCGGACAAGTGCCCGCCGTGCCGGTGCCGGGCGCAGTCTGGTTGTTTGGGACAGGGCTGCTGGGACTGCTTGGCCTGAAGCGGCGCCAGCATGTTGGGTAAACGAGGGGGTCCGGTGATTGGACCCTGGAAAGTTTTGTACTAATGATCGCCGAATGGCCCATTTTTTCTGCCCGTATGGCTCTTTTGGGACCATTTCGGGCGATGCCAGGCTTATCTTTCTTTAGCGACAATATCCGCCATGCATGGATGGATGGGCATCCGTTTTCGGACCAACGGTTCGAAATAAACAGGGCGAAATCGGATTTGCGAATTCCATTTTTTGATAAAGCACACGGAGAAAATATGATTCACACCCGCACAACTTCCGCACTCATCTTGCTGCTATCTTGCGCGACCAGCGCCAACGCGGCGGTATTGCTTCACGACTATCAATTCAACGGCAATCTGGAAGACTCGCTGGGCGGCCCGGCGCTGGTGGCCGACGGAGGCACGCTGGGGGCGAGCAGTTACAGCTTCGGCAATAATCACGGCTTGACGCTATCGGACGGGCTGGTGGATGCGGGCTCTTACTCGATCGCCATGAATTTCAATCTCTCTACCTACGGTGCCAACCATACACAAAAAATCGTGGATTTCAAAAATTTCAGTAGTGATTTAGGAATCTATACTTCCTACGGTAGTGTTGTGGCCTACGGCGGTTGGGGTGCTTATGCCAGTAAGGGGTACATAAACTTAAATACCGACTCCGAAGTGGTCTTTACCAGGGACGGCAATACCAAGGAATTCACCGCCTATATCGATGGTAAAAAGGCTGCATCGTTTATCGATAATCAAGCGTATGCCGTTTTTAGCTCAGCGCATAAGGCCATGCATTTCTTTGAAGACGATCCCATCGGCGGCGATTACCGCCCTGGACCCGGCATCGTCAATTCCCTACGCATCTGGGACGGCGCCTTGAGCGCCACCGAAGTGGCGAATATCAACGCCGTTCCCCTTCCCGGCGCCTTCTGGCTGTTGGGTTCCGCTCTGGCCGGACTGGGCTTGCTAGGCAAGCGCCGCGCGGCTTAAGGCTATTCCTAGCAGAGTCGTCCGCCGGCAACGCAACGGTCCGCCGATTTGCGGCGGTTCTCACAGTTATCGTTGGCAGCAGTATTTTTCCCGGCAGCGGGCGACTCCATCAAAATTTTTTGGCCGGTTCCGTTTGCGACAAGGACTGTCGCAAAGTAGGCGTGAACCGGCCGCCCAAACATCAGTACCTGGCGAATAGCTAGCAGTTTTATTTAACCGGTGCGGACAAGCATCGCGATTAACCTAACCTCATTTTACCGAACAGATTAGGAGTTTGTTCCACCATGAAACCCTTACCAAGATTTCTCTTCACCCTCGCCATGTGTCTTTGCATGGCCACGGCTCATGCCGCCAAGGACCCCGCCGACACCGAGAACACCGCGGATCACCCCGAAGTAGCGCGCTTCCCCGGCTTTCACATCGACAACAGCCAAATGACCGATTTCGACGAATTCCGTTTTGCCAGCCAAGGTTTTGACGATTCCGGCGAGCCTAAAGGCGAGGTCAAGAGCGGAAAGCACTGGTTCGTCGATTACGTCCTGAATGAAGAGGCGCGCCAACCGAGCAGCCTCGAACTGGTCAAGAATTACCAAAACGCCTTCGAGAAAGCCGGCGGCGGCTTGCTCAATCGCTACCCGCAAGGCGCCGTTTACCGCATGCCTAAGCCTAACGGCGGCGAACGCTGGAGCAGATCAACATCGATAACGAGGGCTTGCGCTACCAACTGAATATCGTCGACGTCGGCGCCATGACGCAAAAAGTGGAATTTTCCGCCGGCGAAATGGCCGATGCCATCAACAAGAACGGCCATGTTGCGCTTAACGGCGTTTTATTCGACACCGGCAAGGCGGTTATCAAACCCGAATCGGCTCCGCTGTTGAACGAAGTCGTTGCATTGCTCAAAAACGACGCGGCCCTGAAGCTGTCGGTCGAAGGCCATACCGACAATGTCGGCGACAAGCGCGCCAATGTTGAACTATCCAAGCAGCGTGCCGCGAGCGTCATGAAATATCTAACGGACAACGGCATCGACGGCAAGCGTTTGAAATCCGACGGCAAGGGCGACAGCGTGCCTCTCGCGGACAATCGTTCCGAGGATGGCCGGGCGAAGAACCGCCGCGTCGAGCTGGTGAAGTTTTAAAGCTGTAACGAACCTAAACAGAGCGCTTGGCCATTTTCAAGGCTCACTCGCTCTTTTTGGGATTGCCGGAACCTCCTATCACCCCAGACTCTGGGGGAAATGTCGTTAAGTTAAGCCGTTCGTGGAGAGCCTGTCGAACCATGAACGGCTTAACCATTCGCCCTTCGACAAGGCTCTCCAGAGCGCAGCCGAAGGGCTCATGACGAACGTTCAAGCCTAAGCTTAACGGCATTGCCCCAGGGGGTATGGCGTCGGCAGGCAACACAATTCCAGTTGCCGAAACCGGGTATGCGCTGGCTATAATGCGGCTATTCAAATGGACAGCGCCGCGCTCTCATACCATGCTTCAGCAAAATAGACCTCCATCACCAGCCAAGGCTTTCGAGAGTGTTGGCACAGCCCCGGCCTGGAGTTCCGTTGCGCTGACCAAGTTTCGGGCTCCGCAGTTAAGGGCGAGCATAGTGCCGCGTTTGCCGCTGTTGCAACGTTTGCAGGCCTTGACCACTCTCTGCCGCGTGACGTTGGTATGCGCTCCGGCCGGTTTCGGCAAGAGCACCTTGCTGGCTCAATTTGCGGCTCAGCCCGGCCAAGCGGTCGAGACCGTATGGCTCTCGTTGGACGAGGACGACAACGATCCCAATCGGCTATTTGTTTCCTTGCTCGGCGTGCTGCGTAAAATCCCGTTGGAATGGCCGGCCGATCCGCAGATGCTGGCTTCGCAGGTGGACAGCGGCGGTCCGGGTGCGCGGGCCGCGGTGGCCGGGCTGATTAATGCGCTGTGCAGCTACCGAGGCGAGCGTTTACTGCTGATTATCGACGACCTGCATCGTATCAACGATGAGGGGGCGTTGCGGCTGTTGGATGCGATGATAGACCGCTTGCCTCCGGAAGTGGGTGTGGTGATAGGGGCGCGTGTCGAGCCGGAGCTGTCCCTGCCTCGTTGGCGGGCGCACGGCGAACTGGGCGAGTTGCTCGCCGCCGATCTTCAGTTCAATGAAACAGAGGCTTTTGCCTTTGCCGGAGCCCGCTTAGCCGATACTGTGTCGCCCGAGCTTGTTCAACAGGCATTGGCGCGCACTCAAGGTTGGGTGGCGGGTCTGCAGTTGCTGTTCGGTTCGGCCAATATGATTGCAAGGCCGGGCTCGGAAGCCCCCATAGGCGATGCCGACCGCCATTTGTTCGACTATTTCGCCGCCGAGGTGTTGGCCGAATTGCCGCCGGACTTGCGCGATTTCGTGCTGCAATGTTCCATCCTGCCGGAACTCGATCCTGCCCGTTGTGCAGCCGTCACCGGACGGAGCGATATGCGCCAAGCGCTGGTCGAATTGTATCGGCGCAATCTGTTCCTGACGGTGCTAGACGAGAAAACGCCGGTGCTGCGCCTGCACGATCTGTTTCGCGACTACCTGCAAAACGAACTGGCACGGTGTAGCCCCGGATTGACAGAGGAACTGCATGCCAAAGCCGCCGCTGCCGAGCCGGTTTCGCCCCGCGCCGTGATGCATTGGCTGAAGGCGCGGTGTTGGGAGGAGGCGGTAGCGCTGATCCAGCGTTGCGCCGAGCCCTTGTTGGCCGAAGGCGGCTTTGCGCTGATCGAGCGCTGGATTCAGCAGTTACCCGAGGAAATGCAACAGCAACGTCCGGAGGTCGCGTATCTACAGGGCATGTGCCGATGGGTTCAATATGATTTTATCGGGATGCGAGAGCCTTTGGAACGAGCTTGTGCCGGCTATCGCCTGCGAGGCGACACGGGAAGCCTGGCCCGCACTTTATTTACTTTGACGCGTAGCTTGCAATCCACGGGCGATCTGGCATCCTGCGCCGCGTTATTGCAGGAGGCCGAAAGTCTGGAACTCGATCCGCACCTACGCGCGGCCTTCTATTCTGTGCGCGCATGCCAGGCCTTGGCCGACGGCCGGCCGGACGATGTCGCGCCGGCCTTGCAAGCCATGGTCGACGCCGCGGAGCTCGATATAACGACGCTGTATCCGGCCGTCAGCGATGTCTTCAATGGTTTTTTCTATGGCTTGCCGGGCGCTCAAGCGCCATTGCAGCGGCTCCACGAGCTGTGCGTGGCCTGGAGCAAACGGCAACCCGTGCATTGGCAGGTGGAAGCCATGGCTCATACGGCCTTGCCGTATTTTTGGCATGGCGATAGGCAAGCGACCGCGGCGGCGCTGGAAGGCCAATGGCGCTTCCATGAGCGAATGGCGGGCCTGCCCGCGTTATGGCTGAATCTGCATCGCCTGACTAGCTGGATGTTGGCAACAGGGGGCGAATTTGAACAAGCCATAACCATGCATCGGCGTAACTTCCAAATCGTCGATTCGCCGGCGTTTGGCACCTTGGCGGCCAGTTGGCGACGTCAGCTCATACTTTATCTGGCCTGCGTGTATTGGATGGCTCAAGATGTCCAGGGGCTCGCCCAGCTATTGCCCATACTGAAACCGGCAAGGCGGCCGGAAGAGTGGCCTGTGCTGGATGTCGGCCGCGCGTTGGCGGAAGGCCGGCACGCGCTGCTGGCCGGTCAATTGATCGAGGCCGAATCGGCGCTATCGCGTGCGCAAGAACTGTATCGAAGTTGGCGTATACCTTCCTACATGGGCAATCCACGGATCAGTCTCGCGCTGTTGCGTCTGGCCCAAGGCGATCGCTATGCCGCCTGGGCCGAGTTCAAGCCGGTATTGGATGAAGCCTTGAATGAGGATTGTATCGGCGATTTGTTGCTGGAACCTCGCGAGCCTTTGGCTCGTTTGCTGGGATTGATACCGAGCGCGGAGCGCAAAGGTTACGATGCGATACTGGCGAGATTGGCCACTTGGCGGACGGCGCCCTTGTCGCCCGTGGCGTCGGGCGACAACTCGCATCGATTGTCCGAGCGCGAATTAGAAGTCCTGCAACGCATCGCCGGCGGCGATAGCAACAAGCAAATCGCGCGGACGCTGGAACTCAGCCCACACACCGTCAAACGCCATGTCGCCAATATCCTCGCCAAACTCGATGCCGCCACGCGCCGGCAAGCGGCGGCCTGGTGGCGCGAACATTACGGCGGCGCCGGTTAGGATGGAGTCAGAAATGACCTCCCGATTTTCGGTAAGCTATTTACAACCATATCCGTAGGTGTCCTAGTCCATCCGGCATCAAATGACTCGGTGGCTATTCATTCGTAGTGCTTCCCCGGCGCGGAATAGAACAAATATTCCTGCAAATTTTCACGACCCGGAACCAGACCGAAACGATCATAGAGTTTATTGACATAATCGACCACCGTGTTGCG